>DATFAS010000158.1:0-4517 GCA_035254305.1 Bacillota bacterium | reverse complement strand
TTGTACACGGTGTTGTCTGTTTAGGATTTCAAAGAGCGTTGGGGGTTTTCAAATGTATAAGGACTACTGGAGAAAACGTCAAGACGAGATTGATTTAATAAATACTCTCCTCAGTAAAGTATTTTTTGCTGGATACGCATTTCTTTGCTATTCTTCTAAGTCGAAGTAAAATGGAAGATATAGAGTTATTGTTTTAGTTAAAAATGATTCTAATGTTTAGGATTTAATTGAGAGGGTTTAACATCATGGATAGAACACTAGGTTTTTTTGAACGCAAGAAAAAGGAATTAAAGGTTTCATTGAATGAGGTGCAGAAACAAGCCGTGCTTCATACCGATGGAGCTTTACTTCTGCTAGCCTCCCCAGGTTCAGGGAAAACGACAACCATTATTATGCGAATTGGCTATCTTGTCGAGGAAAAGGGTGTACGTCCATCCCGAATCAAGGCAGTTACCTTCAGCCGGGCATCTGCTAATGATATGAAGGAGAGGTTTAAACGCTTTTTTCCTGATCTACCACCTGTTGATTTCTCGACAATTCATAGTTTAGCCTTTGAGGTGGTGAGAGAAAATCTTCGAAAAACAGGGGTATCATTTCAGTTAATCGAGGGTGAGCTGGATTTAGAAGTACAAAGGATGGTAAGTTCGGATAACCAGCCATTACACAAAAAACTGATTTTGCGGCAGTTATTTAAATCGATAGTTGGCGAAAACATTACAGAAGACCAAATGGATGAGTTGATTACCTATATTAGCTTTATTAAAAATAAAATGATCCCTATTGAAAAGTGGTCGACGGTTAAAGTAGAGGTTCCAGAAGCAGAACGCATCTTAAGAGAATATGAAGCGTTCAAGAAATCAGATTCAACCAAGCTGTTGCTTGATTATGATGATATGTTAACGATGGGGAATCAGGTTTTGGGAAAGGATCTAGAACTTCTTCAGAAATATCAACATAGGTATGATTATGTTTTGACCGATGAGAGCCAAGATACCTCTATGGTTCAGCATGCTATTATTGAAAAATTGGTTCAAGAACATGGGAATCTTTGTGTTGTTGCCGATGATGATCAATCGATTTACAGTTGGCGAGGTGCTGAACCTTCCTACCTACTTAACTTCAAACAGGTATACGCTAGTGCTGACACATTGTTTATGGAACAAAATTATCGATCAACCAAAGATATTGTAAATGTCAGCAATCAATTTATAAAGCGGAACAAGAATCGGTACAACAAGAACATGTTTACTCAGAATCCCTCTCTTAAGCCGATTAAGATAAAGAGTTTTGTAGATTATGTGAATCAGGCGAAGTATTTGGTACAGGAGATTAAGCAGTTTGAAAACCTTTCTGAAGTAGCGGTGCTGTATCGCAATAACTCGTCATCCATTACATTGATTAATGAGTTTGATCGTGCTGGTATACCTTTTTATGTGAAAGATGTTGATAATCGCTTCTTTTCTCATTGGGTGGTTCAGGATATTTTGAACTTCATGCGGATGACCTTTACTGATAAACGGTCCGACATATTGGAGAAAATACACCTTAAATTTAATGGATATATAAGTAAGCATCAGATGGAAGTCTTAAAAGGAATCAAAAATAATCAATCGGTCTTTGACAATCTGCTTAACCATGTCCAGTTGCAGGATTACCAGGTTAAACAAATTAAAGCATGCAAAGAGGTATTTCTGCAAATGAAGGGGATGCCACCGCAGCAGGCTATACGTGTGATTAGGGACCGATTGGGTTATGAGAAGGCACTTGAAAAGATCTGCCAGCGACTTGGGTTCAGAAAAGATTACTTGATAGGGATACTAAACACGCTGGAGGAAATTGCAGATACGTTAGAAACAATGGTAGACTTCGCAAATCGACTTAAGCATCTAGAATCTGTCTTAAAGAAAGCTAAGTCCAGAAAGGGGCAAAATGTTGTAACTTTATCTACCCTTCACAGTTCAAAGGGATTGGAATTTGAGAGAGTATTTATGATTGACTTGATCGATGGCATCATTCCATCTTCAGATGACCAAGATGATGTTACGTTAATGGAGGAATCGACTCGTTTGTTTTATGTGGGGATGACAAGGGCGAAAAAGCAATTGGAGCTCACCTTGTATCGAGAACGGGATGGAGAAAGAACAACAGAATCACAGTTTGTAACTGCAGTAAGACAATTGATTCATCCACCAAAACAAAGTCAAAAAGAGGAATCGCCAAAGTATCAGACTTCCTACGAAAGAAAACTTTCGGTTACACGGAGTGGAAGGGGACAAGGCTCAAGTAAGGGGAAGACGAAGGAACTGCAGGTGGGAAATGTTGGTGTTCCATATAATCCCAATGCCATACAGGATCGCACTGAATTGGTAACAGGTAAGGTGATTAAACATAGGGTTTTCGGAACAGGATCGATCCTTAGGGTTAATGATGAACAGCTTCATGTTCAGTTTGAATCAAGAGATAAGGTTCTTTTAATCGCTACTTGTTTAGAGATGGGGCTTTTAGAATTTGTCTGAAGGGTATGTCAACAATCACAACGTTTTTAATGTTTGGTGGTGTGTCTTGGCAATTAATTCTTGTAGAACTATAGTCCATTGTTGAAAAAAACTTTCATATTAGTGATATATGTTGAAATTTATTCTATTCAAATATTTATTTGACCATATTAGTTATACAGTATAAAATAATGATCAAATAATCGTTTGATTGAGTGGTGGAGAAATGGTTGATAAAGAATTTGAACAAGATTGTTGTGAGATATTCTGTTATGACGAGGAGAAGGTCAATCGGCTAAAGTTAGTAGTTAAAAAACAAGACACTCAACATGTGGCTAAACTATTTAAAGCTCTAGCTGATGATACACGGATTAAAGTGGCTTATGCCTTATCTCAAGAAGGAGAACTATGTGTATGTGACGTAGCGAATATTGTTGGTTGCTCATTGGCTACAGCCTCTCATCATCTGCGTTTGCTTAGAAATATGGGGTTAGCAAAATATAGAAAAGAAGGTAAATTGGTTTTTTATTCACTTGATGACCAACATGTTAAGCAATTAATCGAATTATCCTTTCTTCATAGCAAGGAGGTGAAATAAGTAAATGGAACAACAACTTAGAAGAGAGGTTTACCGAGTTACTGGATTTTCGTGAGCCGGTTGTGCTTCTCGGTTCGAGAAGAATGTAAAGGAAATCGCAACGGTCGAGGATGCGTTGGTTAACTTTGGGGCATCTAAGCTTACTGTTTATGGTGAAGTGACGATTGAAGAATTAGAGAAGGCAGGAGCTTTCGAAAATTTAAAATTGGTACCCGAAAAGCATCAAGGATCACTGAATCAAGAGCCATTCTGGAAAAGAAATCGTCATGTTATGGTCTCTGGAGTTCTGTTGGTTATTGGATGGCTATTAAGTAGAAATAGTAGTGAAAGCAGCGGAATTACAGCCATGATCTATGCAGTTTCGATACTTGTTGGTGGCTATCGTTTGTTTAAAGTAGGATTGAAAAATTTAGCTCATCTTGAATTTGATATGAAAACCTTAATGACGGTTGCCATTATTGGTGCAGCATTAATAGGCCAATGGAGTGAAGGGGCTACGGTAGTAATTCTCTTTGCTATTAGCGAGGTTCTTGAAACTTATTCAATGGATAAAGCAAGGCAGTCCATTCGTTCCTTGATGGATATGGCTCCTAAGCAAGCCTTGATTCGTCGTGGGATGCTAGAGCTAACCATTCCAGTTGATGAGATCGAGATTGGCGATGTGATGATCGTAAAACCTGGTCAAAAACTTGCAATGGATGGTGTAGTTATTAAAGGCACCTCAACTATTAACCAAGCGGCCATTACCGGTGAGTCGATCCCCATTCATAAGACGGTAGATGATGAGGTTTTTGCCGGTACTCTCAATGAGGAAGGATTTCTTGAAATTAAGATAACGAAGAGAGTTGAGGATACAACAATTGCAAAAATCATTCACCTTGTGGAAGAAGCCCAAGCAGAACGGGCTCCATCTCAAGCCTTTGTTGATCGATTTGCGAAATACTATACTCCATTTATTTTATTCCTTTCGGTGCTAGTCATCTTTATTCCACCACTTTTCTTTGGGGCAGAATGGAGAGAATGGATATACGAAGGCTTGGCCGTTTTGATTGTTGGTTGTCCATGTGCGCTAGTTGTATCGACACCTGTAGCTATTGTTACTGCGATTGGAAATGCGGCTCGAAATGGAGTATTAATTAAAGGTGGCATTCACTTAGAACAAGCCGGACGATTATCGGTTATTGCTTTTGATAAAACTGGAACCTTGACAAGAGGAGTTCCTATTGTAACGGATTATATTTCTTTTGGCGATGAGAGGCAACTCTTAGGGATTGCTGCTGCTATAGAGAAACAATCCCAGCATCCACTTGCTTCGGCAATTTTGAGAAAGGCAGAGAAAGAGGGCGTCGATGTTAGAACCATCCATGTGGAGGATTCTTACTCCATTACAGGTAAAGGAATTAAAGCGAAAGTAGGCAGTATTT
>DATFAS010000157.1:0-8428 GCA_035254305.1 Bacillota bacterium | reverse complement strand
GGAATTGGATAATAGGGCAGTCAATCTGTTGTTAAATAAAGGGATTTATATCAGAGCACCCTTCATATCGATTCCTGAAAGGATTGATTTTGTTAAGAAAGAGAATTTTCTGGGGCATCTATTCGGAAATGAACAACGCCCACTCCTTGCGATTGAGGCAACTCATCTGTATGCGAATATTCAAACGAATGCACTAGGGAAGGCCTTAGTAATGGGATTTAGCCAAGTTGCTCATTCCAAAAAGATCCGTGAGTATTTGGTGAAAGGCAGAGAAATGGCAAGTAACCATATCGGTATTCTTTGTGACTTTTTAAATAAAAGTGAAATGAAAGCACCCATGACCTGGGATGATGCCGTAACGAATTCAACAGTGCCAACCTTTTCAGATAAATATATACTTGCGCATGTAGTTGCGGTGACCTCTATTGGTATAGCAGACTTTGGAGCTGCATTAGCGATTAGTGCAAGAAAGGATTTAGGTGTCACCTATTCTCGTTTAATCACTGAATTAGGGATGTATGCTTCTGAAGGAACGAAATTAATGATTGAAAATGAATGGATGGAGCAACCACCACAAGCTGATGATCGGAACGCCTTGGCGGGAGTAAATAGGTAAAAGAACGAAGGAGCTGATAAGCTCCTTTTGTGCGTAAATGAAAACCCCTTCCTTGAAGAGGGAGGGGTTAGATGTTATTCTTACTTCTTTGAAGAGCCTTTTGGATGATTAATCCCATCACTACACCTATAAGTAAGGAAAGAATGGAGAAAAATATAGGCCCCCATGGATACCCAAAAATTGTAACTGTATCGGAAAAGATAACCCCAACTGTACCCAGATAGGCTGATAAGACGAAAGGGAGAAAAGAATAGGGTTTATCCCCGCCACCCGCATCCCGATAAGCATCCCACATGGCGAATAAATATACACAGGGATAGAACATCAACCATTGATAATTAGCTTGGTCAATCGATTCTTCAATCTCACCTTGAAAGCTTAAAATAATGATGGTATTTAAATTAGATTGATTATTAATGATAAACTCCAAAAGGAGGAAAACGACCCCCTTGAAAAACCTTTTATTCAATAATTGCCCAAATCCCGGAAAAGCAATACTCCAGAGCAATACCTCGATTTGCCTATTTCTTGACCTAAAACTACTTTCCACTGTAGATCAGTACTCTTCTCTTTGCGATTTGTTGTTGTTGAATCCAACGATATATAGCTTGCATGGTATTCCAAATTGGTTGACTCGATAAGGTTAGGTTTTCCAAGAGAACTCACCTCCACTATTGGATAAATTATCGGGCTGGTATTTTACGAAATATGGTAGACGGATTTTTCACCTTCTGTTTCTCAGGTGCCTCCGTGCTTCCTTTTCCTTTTTGTCCTGGCTTAATAAGGAAGAAAGTTAATAAGAAGGTGAATAGAGCAAGTCCAGAAACTGAAAAGAACATGACTTTATGAGAAATTTGCATAAGCCAACCGAAAACAGGAGGGCCTATAGCAACACCAATAAAACGCAAACTATTATACAGAGAAGTAATCATGCCTCGTTCTGAACGGGAAACGGCACCTGTAATTAGCGTATTAAGACAGGGGAGAACCAACCCAATTCCTATACTGCCAAGGGTAATGAGTCCGATCATTAAATAGGTGTGTTTAAAAAAGGCAACTGCTACTGAACTGATGGTAAGCAGAGATAATCCAATCAGCATTAATTTGCGCATAAGTGGTTTATTTTGTTTTATCTTTCCGCCTGTAATATACGAGGTCGTCACAGCACCCATAAGGGGAATAGCTAGAATAAACCCCTTCTTAATTCCATCGATACCATACGAATTCTCCAGTGTATCAGATAGATAAAATAAAATCCCGAACAGGATGAATAGACTAATGGACCCGACAAAAAATGCGGTGATCAGCCAACTGCCCTGATTCTTTAGGATCGTCATGACATCGCTTAGATATTGGCCCACTGGTTTGGGTGGTGGAAGCTTCTTTTCCTTAACGACAAACCAAACGGCTAAGGCCGTTATGAAGCATAGGATGGGGAAGGCAAAAAAAACAGCATACCAAACGAGTAAAGCAATAAGTGAACCAATAATGGGAGAAAGGACCTTACCTAATTGGTTTGTTGATTCAATGAGTCCAAGTGCTTTGGATTCTTGTCCACCGGAGAAGAGGTCACCTACCAAGGCCATGGCGATGGGAGCTGTTCCGGATGCTCCAATCCCCTGCAGAATTCTAGCAAGAAGAATAATGGTATAGGGATTAGCCATCTTCCAAGCAGCAAATCCCGCAAGTAACCCTCCGAGTCCGTATAGAATGAGACCTGGTACAATGATCATCTTTCGTCCAAAGCGATCAGATAGGTAACCAACAAAGGGAATCACGATTCCAGCAGCAAAAGAAAAGGCAGTAATGGTAAGGCTGGATTGAAACTTAGAAAGATTTAGCTTTGTTTGCATATCCGGAAGGACCGGCACCAGCATGGAATTACCTAGAACCATCACAAGAGGAATAGAGGCAATAATAATGAGTACCCAATTGCTTGGTTGAGATTGTGCTTTAGACCCTGATCCGGCCAAAAGAATCAACTCCCATTTATTTTTTAACTATATCTATTGTTCCAATTTAGTAATCCCTTAAACATATAAGTGAAATATTGGTTACTACTCACCAATAAGATCCACAAAGATATTTTGGTTTAGCGGGAAAGCTATATTTGAGTCAAATTGTGAATGAAAGGAGTTTTATGTATGCAACAGAAAAAGCAAATGGAAGAACTTGCTGTCTATAAACAAACAGATTCTCTGCACCAGGGGCGTAAGCAATATTTCATGACAGTTGATTCATGGATACAGGATGGGAATCCATCCGGTCGAGAGGATGATTTTGGACCCGTGATGGAATCAGAAGCTCCCCCGACGTTGAATGGAAAGAAAATGGAGTAATGATTTAGGGCAGGCCTCTTCTTGTAGAGGTCTGTTTTTCATATAGTCGAGCAATTTCTAGTTTAGAGCAAATGAAAAAGGCCAACGCCATTGAAATATCGTTGAACCATTTCCACTTATCCCTATACGCACCTGAAAATGATCTTCAAGCTTATTATGGTTCCGATGAGGCTTAATCGCAGCCTCCACCACCCCCATCGCTTCCGCCTCCGTCAGAACCACAGGAATCATGCCCACCATGGTGTCCATGATGGTGTTGATTTCCATGGTGGTGATGATGATGGCGATGCGTGTCGGTATCCCACATTAATGGCTGGGTAGAGCTCATATCTTGATCATTTCTTGCATGTGAATGTTTGCCCTTCGCATGAAAACGGCTGATAAGAATGAATAAGAAAATCCCCACAATAACAATAAATAGAATGCTAGTCATAGCCCACCTCTTTTTCATATTCCCTTACCATATTTTAACATAGCGTGTTATACCCAGTTTACTAAATTTTTATCCGTTTCATTTGCAACTTTACCGATTACTCCTACGTCTAATAGATATCATTTAAACTAACAAGGGGAGCAAACAAAATGAAGAAATACCGTGTGTTTCAATCTTTCGCGTTGTCTGTAGGAATTCTAGCCTTCACCTCGGTGGTACCATCCACATCTAATCTAGCCTTTGCAGATGAGAACCAACAAAAAACCATTCATGTGGGTGGGGAGGGGAAGGTTAATGTTTCTCCAGATGTAGCTTATATTGAGTTAGGCGTTCAGTCACAGAAGAATACGGTTTCCGAAGCGCAAGCAGAAAATACGAATGCATTAGAGCAAATTTATGCTGCACTAGATCAAGAGAAGATTAAAAAAGAGGAGATTCAGACGGTTTCTTACAGTGTAAATCCTATCTATACATGGGATCAGAATAAGCAAGTATTCCAAGGGTACCAAGTTGTACATATGCTGCGTATCACCGATAGAGATCTGGCTGGTATTGGGGAAGTTATAGATAATGCAACTAAGGCTGGGGCTAACCGAGTAGATCATATTCAATTTGACACAGAGAAAAGACAGGAGTATGAATTAAAGGCACTAGATTTAGCTATGGATGATGCATCCCAGAAGGCGAATTTTCTAGCTGGTAAGATTGGTCAATCCATTCAATCCGTAATCAGTATCCAAGAGAATGGCGGGTCCTATGTACCGAGATATGCAAGCTTTGCCCCTAGCCCTGCTAGTGGGGGAGGGGCAGCAGCCACTCAGGTATCAGTTGGTGAAATTACGATTACAACAAATGTGGATGTTTTATACGGATTTTAAAGGAAGAAGAGGAGGCTAATCCTGAACAGCCCCCTCTTCTTTTTCTTAGATAGGTAATACAAGGGTTACCTTAAATAAATCTCCGTCCACTTTAAGATCAAGGCTTCCGTCATGGAGGTCGATAATCGATTTGGCAATCGCTAGACCGAGACCTGACCCTTCGGCTTGACGTGAGGTGTCGCCACGCTTAAAGCGTTCAAATAATTCATCCACGTTCTCACCGAGTTCGTATTTGGTCACATTCTTAAAGCTGAAGATGATTTGATTCGTTGTTTTCTTAGCGGTAATGTAGACTCTTGTATTTTCTAGTGAATATTTCAAGATATTACCTATGAGATTATCAAATACTCTCCATACCTTCGGACCATCCACAAGGGCATAGAAGACAGGCTCAGAGGTGGAAACACGAAATTGGAGTGAAGATTGATCAATGGGATTACTGTACTCTGCAAGAGCCTGTTCCAAAAGCTGAACGAGATCCACCTTATCCTTCGTGAGTTCTACGTTTCCAGTGGCCATTTTCGATGCTTCGAATAGGTCTTCAATGAGAGATTGAAGTCGTTTGGATTTCCGATCGATAATTTCAATATAGGCATTTCTGTCTTCGGTATCTAAATCAGGTTTTTTAAGTAGCTCCGTATAGGAGATGATCGAGGTTAAAGGTGTTCTTAGATCGTGACTTACGTTCGTAATCAGCTCTGTTTTTAGTCGTTCACTTCGGGCTTGTTCCTTTTGCGATTGTTTTACCCCATATTTTAATTGATTAATGTTCAAGGCAAGTGTAGCTAGGGGAGATTTCCCCATAATAGGTAAATCAGCTACTAAATTTCCACTTTTAAGCTCACTACTGTGCAAGATGATTTTATTTAAATAACCAGCCCATCTAACAATGTACAGGAAGATGGGTACTCCGAGGCCAAGAAAAATAAGAGCATAGATCAATAATAAAGGCCCATGGAAGGATGCAATAATGAGTCCAGAACCCAATGCATAGACGATTGCAAGTAATATAAAGATTTGTGTTCCTATCCGACGAATTAGGAAAGTATGATGAATCGCTATCCCTATTCGATAGATTATGCTTTTTGTGAGATCAGTTTTAAGGGTTCCTTCTTTCATTACGTGATATAAGTAACTGGCCTGAGCAAGGGTGAAGGTTATAAATAAGGTAATGATTCCTATCGAAAACGTTAGCTCCATAATATAGTCGGAACGATAGGGAAATTTGTCTCCCATTACCAGTAATAGGAGCAGAGTAGTAAGACCACTGAAAGCAAAGATTCCTGCCCTTACATCGATTGGAATCCGATTGTAGTATGATTGGCCGCTTGGTGGTGCAATAGTAGCAAGGATAGGGATTTTTTTTATGAGACACAGGCTTACCACTAAAGCGAAAATTCCACTAAATAGGCTAATATAAAATAATTTTTGCTTCTTCTTAAATTCCGAATAATAATCCTCTTCTGCAATGGCTAATTTAGGTACAGCAATTTGCCCTTCTAGGATCTTTGGCTTCAACTCAGGAAGCAAAGGTTCTAGCTGGTGTAGGTACCCCTGAGAAGAAAGAGGGCCGTACTTAACCGATGGATAGGACCGAATAAACGCCATATCTTGAGGATTGAGGCCGCCTACGTTGGTATAGATTTTACCTGTCTGTGTATCCTTTAATTCATATTGAAATTCTTTTCTGTATTTGATGTAATCGATTCGTTGGTATTCGATTTGGCGGTAGAAATCGTCGATCTTTTGTTCTTTTTCTTTGATGATCTTGGCTTGAACGTAGTCATCACTTTGGAAATTTTTCGTAATGTCATCAATCTTCTTGTCACGTTCTGCCGTGTAGGTATTGGCTAATTCCTGATCTTTGGAGGCTAAGGCCATCTGGATTTTTCCCTCATACTGCCCTTTAATATTGGCAATCTGTTGGGGAAGAGACCCATAGCGTTGGCGATGCTCTTCGATTTCCTTATTGGTGACAGTGATCAGCTTTTTTACTTCTTCCTTCGATAAATCTTGGATCTCAAAAAGAAACAAGGTATCGATAAATTGATCCACTTGCTCTTCAAATAGCCGAGTTTGAAAATATTCTTTAAGAAAATAATCCTTCCCATGCAGGACCCCTATCGTGATATTACAAACCCCGTAAGAGAAGAGGAATAACCAGGCTATGACCATCCATTTATTTTTCCATTTTATAGCCAATTCCCCATACCACCTTTACATATCTTGGATTCTTTGGGTCTATCTCGATTTTCTCACGTATTTTGCGGATATGTACGGCAACCGTATTTTCCGCATTATATCCCGGTTCCTTCCATACCCGTTCATAGATTTCATGGATGGAAAATACACGCCCCAAATTCCTCATTAACAATTCTACAATCTTATACTCAATCGGGGTGAGCTTGATTCCTTCTCCATGAAGAGTTACTTCTTTCGCTGCTTCATTCAAGGTGAGGCCGTTCACATGAATCAATTTTTCACTACCCTCATAGGTACCTAGTGAGACATATCTTCGTAGTAGGGACTTAACCCTTGCGATCAGCTCCATAGGATTGAAGGGCTTGGTCACATAATCATCTGCACCCATCTGAAGGCCTAGAATTTTGTCGGTATCTTCACTTTTAGCGCTTAATATAAGGATAGGAATATTTTTTTCCTCACGTATTTTCAATGTGGTAGCGATTCCGTCTAAGCGAGGCATCATGATATCTAGAATAATGAGATGAATAACATGTGCTTGTAGCTTTTCAAGGGCTTCAATGCCATCCTCAGCTTTGAATACGGATATTCCTTCGCTTTTTAGATAGATTTCGATGGCATTGCGGATTTCTAAATCATCATCAACAACTAATACTGAATAAGAGTTCATAACCAATTCCACATATTTCCTTTCTTTGTGTTCCCGGGTTACTTTATTGTAAAAGACGTTTCTTAAGATCCTCTGTGGATAATTCTTAAGAATTTCTTAAATATCATTGAAATTTAATGATTTCATTATATATGAAAATCACCGAAAGCTGGGGAGGGCTGCCTAAGTTTTCCGTTGAGGGGAGAGGTTTTGGATAAGAAGAAACAGCTATCCATAGACGGACAGCTGTTTTTGTTAAATTCTAAGCATGAGCCGCTGCAATGTCGGCTTCTTCATGATGGGCACATTCTTCAATTTCAAAACCAAGGTCCTGAATCATAGCCCAATCGCGTGTTGGCTCTTGACCCATTGTGGTGAGGTAATCTCCAACGAAGATTGAGTTTGCTGCATATAAGCCCACGGATTGAAGCGAACGTAGGTTTACCTCTCGACCACCAGAGATACGGATTTCAGTCTTTGGATTGACGAAGCGCATCATAGCAAGTATTTTAAGACATTTTCGAGGGTTTAGCTCACTTCGGCCCTCTAGGGGTGTTCCTGGAATGGCATTAAGGAAGTTGCAAGGAATAGAATCTGCTTTAAGAATTTTAAGGCTAAAGGCAATCTGTACGATCTCCTCATCACTTTCTCCCATCCCAAATATCGCACCAGAGCAAGGGGATAGACCCGCCATACTTACGTTTTCAACGGTTTGCAGGCGATCTTCATAGGTATGCGTGGAACAGATCGAATCATAATTTTCTTTGCTCGTATTCAGGTTATGATTATAGCGGTCTACACCAGCCTCCGCTAATTTACTGGCATGGTTTTCGTCTAGGAAGCCTAGGCAACAGCAAATTTTCAAATCTGTTGTCTCTCGAATTTCTTTAACCGCATCCACTACATGGTCAATTTCTTTATCACTAGGCCGTCTTCCTGAAGAAACAATACAATAGGTTCCTGCTTTACGTTGAATGGCCTCTTGAGCTCCTTCTAGAATCTTTTCCTTCGTTAACCAAGTATATTTCTCTATGGGGGCCTCAGAAATACTAGACTGAGAGCAGTATCCACAGTCCTCCGAGCAAAGCCCGGATTTTGCATTAATAATCATGTTTAATTTAACTTTTTTCCCAAAGTGTTCCTTGCGAATCTGAAAGGCAGCCTGCATGATGTCTAGTAATTCGTCATCGTCGGATTGAAGGATAGAAAGGGCTTGCTCCGAAGTGATTTCATATCCATTAATGATTTCTTGGGCTAAAGAGCTCCAATTTTGTCCCATAGTATAGATCCTCCTCTTTATTGTAAACCTGT
>DATFAS010000156.1:0-5611 GCA_035254305.1 Bacillota bacterium | reverse complement strand
CATCATAATAAGAAATTAAAAAGAAAATTAAATTATTTGCGTTGAAAGGGAACCAAGTAGCCCCATGTGATCAGAGAGCAACGGTCTTAGGCTGCAAGCCATTGCCATCATGCCTTCTTGCCCCGCCCTTGAGCATCCAGTGAAACCTGGACAGGGATATCCCCTGTTATCAATTGATAAGTGGGCTCTATAGAGCCAATTAAGGTGGTACCGCGGAAGAAACCTTTCGTCCTTTGTATTTAAGAGGATGAAAGGTTTTTATTTTTATATCGTTATTAAATAGTAGGGAGCTAACAACCATGTTTTCTTTTGATAAGAAAAAGTTGAGAGTAGTTGTAAAAATAGGAAGCAGTTCATTGACAGAAGAAGAAGGAGGAATTGCACATACCAAGCTTAATGATCATGTGGATGCCCTGGCATCCTTAATCAACCAGGGTCATGAGGTGATTCTCATTTCTTCGGGCGCAGTAGCAGCAGGGTTTACTGCCCTGGGGTTTCATTCTAGACCCACCACGATCGAGATGAAGCAGGCGTCTGCCGCAGTGGGGCAAGGCCAATTAATTCATACCTATTCCCAATCCTTTGCCCGCTACAATATTCCTGTTGCCCAAATTCTGCTTACAAGAAGGGATTTTTCTAGTCGAAAGATGTACATCAACGCCCACAATACAATGTCAGCTTTACTAGGGCGCGGTGCCATCCCGATTATTAATGAAAATGATACCGTATCCGTTGATGAGCTTACATTTGGAGATAACGACATGCTTTCCGCCTTGGTAGCGGGCTTCCTACATGCCGATCTACTGATTATCTTAACGGACACCGATGGATTATATAACGCCAATCCAAAGACCGATCCGAATGCCCAGAAACTCGATTATGTCCCAAGGGTTACGAAAGAAATCGAGGAAATGGCTGGTGGAGCAGGTTCAAAGGTAGGAACAGGTGGAATGAGGTCTAAAGTGATTGCAGCCCAAACAGCCCTTTCTTTTGGCGTTCGTGTTTTTGTTGGATTTGGCCAAGGGGAGGATAAACTGATCCGAATCATCCAAGGTGAAGGGGCAGGAACCTATTTCGGTTCTGATCATCTATCCAACATGAAAAGCAAAAAGCAATGGATTGCTTTCCATGCCGATGTCATGGGTAGCATTGTGGTTGACCAAGGCGCCAAAACAGCCCTTCTAGAGCTTGGCAAAAGTCTTCTCCCATCTGGAATAACGGATGTTCACGGGACTTTTAGCGAAGGAGATGTGATTGAAGTTATCACATCAGAAGGAGAAAAGATTGGCAAAGGACTTATCAATTATTCTTCACAAGCGATTGAAAAGGTGAAAGGAAATTCATCTGAAGTGGCCATGGCTATTGCCAAAGCATCAAAACCAGAGGTCATCCACCGGGATGAATGGGTATCTTATGAATGGAGGGAACTTTAGAATGAGTGAATTGAGAATAAAAGGAAAAGCGGCTAAGCAAGCGGCTAAGAAGCTTGCACAACTTACCACAGAAGAGAAAAACCGTGCATTATCAGCCATATCCGATCGTCTGCTTAACAATATGGATTATATAGTAGAAGAAAATGAAAAAGACATGGAGAATGGCCGAAATAACCAAACCTCCACTGCGATCTTAGATCGGTTAGCCTTAAATCCAAGCCGAATTCGTGGGATGGCAGAAGGAATCACACAGGTGATTGAATTAGACGATCCTATTGGTGAATTGATTGAAACCTTCACCCGTCCGAACGGATTAAATATTGAAAGAGTTCGTGTTCCCCTTGGTGTGATCGGAATCATCTATGAAGCGAGACCGAATGTAACGGCGGATGCCGCAGCCTTATGCCTCAAAACAGGAAATGCTGCTTTCCTCCGTGGTAGTTCTTCTGCCCTCAATTCTAATAAAGCGATTATTCACCTCATCCAAGAGGCTTTACAAGAAACAGGTTTACCGATCGAAGCGGTGCAATTACTAGAGGATACTTCTAGAGAGACATCTGATCAGATGCTTCGTCTGAACGAATACCTAGATGTGCTTATTCCACGTGGAGGTGCAGGGCTGATCACACATGTGGTCCAAAATGCAACGGTCCCTGTATTAGAGACAGGTGCTGGCAACTGTCATGTGTATATTGACCAATCTGCTGATCCTGTGCAGGCCATCCAGATTGCCATTAATGCCAAAACCCACCGCCCAGCGGTTTGCAATGCGGCAGAAACAGTACTTGTTCATGAGCAATGGGCGAAGGATCACCTTGTTGAGCTTGTTCATTCCCTACGTGGAAAAGGTGTAGAGATTCGTGGATGTGAGAAAACTAGACAATTATTCTCTGATTTAATAGCAGCAAATGATAAAGATTGGGAAACTGAGTATTCAGATTTAATTCTTGCTATGAAGATTGTAAGGAGCTTAGATGAAGCTATCGCCCATATTGATCACTATGGTAGCAAGCATTCGGAATCTATTGTAACAGCCAAACCAGAACATGCGAATCGATTTATGAAAGAAATTGATGCGGCTGCTGTTTATCATAATGCTTCTACTCGCTTTACAGATGGATTTGAGTTTGGTTTTGGTGCCGAGATCGGTATTAGTACCCAGAAGCTTCATGCACGTGGTCCAATGGGGTTAGTTGCCCTTACTTCCTATAAATATATGATACATGGTTCAGGGCAAATCAGAGAATAAGGAGTGGAGATTCATGTTAACAGATAAAAAAGTATGCTTTGTTGGAGCAGGTGCCATGGCGGAGGCTGTTTTAGCCGGTATGCTAAACAAACGCATCGTTAAACCTGGAGCTGTCAGTATTACGAATCGCAGTGACCGCTTTCGTCTAGATGAATTAGTCTATAATTTCGGTATTGTAGCTGATGCGGATCTTAAAGAACAATCCATCCGTGAAGCAGACATTTTAATCTTGGCTATGAAACCTAAAGATGTCGCAGTAGCCATAAATGAGATCAAGGCTCTCACCCATAGTGGACAGCTGATTATTTCCGTGATTGCCGGAATCACCACGGACTTCATTTCTAACCAGCTTGGTCACAACGCACCTGTTATTCGCACGATGCCAAATACTTCAGCCACAATCGGTCTTTCTGCAACAGGAATATGTAAAGGTGCTTATGCTAACGATCAACACGTTGCCATAGCCCAGTACATCTTTGAATCCATCGGAATGGTGGCACTGGTTGAAGAGCACCAATTAGATGCAGTAACCGGATTATCTGGTAGTGGTCCGGCCTACATTTACTATTTAGTCGAAGCCCTGCAGGCTGGAGCTGTTCAAGCAGGACTTGATGAACAGGTTTCTCGCGAATTAATCCTGCAAACATTGATTGGGGCTGCCCATATGCTAAAGGAAACCGGGGAAGATCCTGCTACTCTAAGAGAAAAAGTAACCTCCCCAAATGGAACAACACAGGCAGGGCTAGATATGCTGCGTTCCTTTGATTTCGAAAAAGCACTGATTTCCTGTGTACTGCGTGCAACGGAAAGATCAAAGGAACTAGGTGCGATATTGTCCGAAACAAAATCCTAAACCTTTTAAAAGGGGAATTTTCAGTGGAAATTTACGCTTTATACGGACCAAGTGGGACAGGAAAAAGCACTAGTGCTCTTGCACTTGCGCATAAACATCATATTTCTGCCATTATTGATGATGGTTTACTCATCTTTCAGGGGCAGAAGATTGCAGGAACTTCAGCAAAATATGAAAAAACTACGGTACAGGCAGTGAAACGAGCCATTTTCTTTTACCCGGACCATGCCAAGGAGGTTAAAGAAACACTAAGCCTCTATCCCATTGATCGTCTACTAATCTTAGGTACATCAAGAAAAATGATTTCTCGAATTCAGGAGGCACTAGAACTTCCCGTAGTGGATCACTATGTGTATATTGCAGATATCCGTTCCTCTGCCGAAATCAAAGCAGCCTTATTCGATCGAGAAACAGGGGGGAGACATGTTATTCCTATTCCTCGCCTACAGGTGGAGCAGGATTTCGTTTCTCGATTGATTGCCAAGGTGAATAAAATATTCTCCCATAAAAAAGAGGAAATTGGAGAGACAACAATTGTTCATCCACATTTCCATTCAGGAAAGATTCATGTTTCTGAAACTGTTCTTAAAAAGCTAGTTACACACAGCTGCGGTGATTTTCCGTTTATAAGGGATATCCATAGGATAAAGGTAGATATCACCGAAAAAATGCGAATAGAGGTTGATCTCAGAATCTCTCTTGAACTAGAAGAAAGCCTTAAAGATATGGCCTATTCGGTACAAAAATCTATTTATCAAGCATTTGTAAATCATTTAAACCTAGAGGTTGAACAAATTCGTGTCTATATCTCACAGGTTTCAATTACAACAGAAAAGAAAGAAAAAGCAATCTCTTCCCATTGAGGGAGGAAATTGCTTTTTTTGTATTATCCACAAAGTGTAGCCATCTGTCGTAATGGGAAAACCATCAATGTAATAAAAAATTAGCTTTGTTCAAGGGGGAACAAACTTCTATGCAGGCAACATTAACCCAAACCACACAACAAAATCAACAACAACCAATCATGATGACACCACCAAATGTCGTCACAACCAAAGACCTCTTGTATCTTAAAGATGCTATGTCCTGGCTACTTCTTTCCATGAAAAAATGCTCACATTTTGCTGCTGAGGTTCAATGCGAGAAGGTTCGCGAAGCCATTAACCAAGTTGGCCAAATGCATCAACGTCAATATAATCTACTGCTTACCCATTGTCAAAACAACAATACACAGCAGATGGCCCAAATTAACCAACAAACGATGCAATAGGAAAGGTGGAAAACACAGGATGCAGCAAAATCAAAATCAAAACATCATTAAAAACCCTAAACCAGCCAATGAACCCCAAGTTAAAGGTCCCCAGATGAATGATCGGGATTATCTTAACGATATTTTAGCCACGCAAAAATATTTAACCGATAGCCTAAATGTAGCGGTTCGAGAAGCAAGCCATGATACCTTACACCAAGATCTCTTAAATACATTAACGCAAAACCATCAAGAACAACGACAGCTATTCAATCTCATGTTCCAAAAAGGATGGTATAAGCTTGAAGCTGAAGAACAGCAAAAATTAGATCAAACCTTCCAACAATTCAGTAACTATTCTACTCAATTCCCTTACACTGTTCAATAACAGAAAAAATAGGTCTTGCGGATAACTCCGCTAGACCTATTCTATTCATTGCCTTTATGTAGATTTATGTTGCTGGTCCCTCATTCTAGCTTTGTTTTCTTCATTTAATCGTTGAATTTCTTCAAAAATCCCTCTAATCTTCTGCTTAGCCTCTTTATGCTCTTCCTCGGATGACCAGTGTTTAACCAATGGAGGCATTACCTTAAGCATATGGCTATATACAGACCAAATTTTTATCATTTCAACCCGTTCTTCAGTTGCTTCTCCTGTAAGAAGCTCAGTAAATTTGTACAGGAGGCCTTCAAACTCTGGAATAAGCTCTTTTGATTTATCCTTATCCATAACAGCTACTCACCTTTCCAGTATAAATAGCATGACTTTTTTATTCTATCCATTCCAATTATACTATTCATGACAACCTATCGCCAGATTCATTATA
>DATFAS010000155.1:0-6261 GCA_035254305.1 Bacillota bacterium | reverse complement strand
ATTAGAGGGGTGTTTTTCTTTTTTAAAGATAACCCTGCAAACCCCCAAAAAGGAAGTAAATAAGCCGAATTGTACATTATATATTCTTTTGGGAGGTTGAAACAATGGGTTTTTTTAGTAGATGGAGGAATCGACCAACATCATTAGATCATTGGTGCATAGCCTATATTGATGTGAATCCTTATCGTCTGAAGACCGTTTCTGAGCAATTATCGAATGCTGGGGTAGAAGTAAAAACCTTTGAGGATGGAATATATGTGAGAAACGAACAATACACCCAAGCTATGGGGGTTATTCAGGAGAAATAAAATAACCTCCCGTAATGGGAGGGCTTGCTGAAAAATAGACGAAAATCACCTGGGTATCTTTTACTTAAATTTTGAACTGCTTCACAATTTCTTGGAGCTCTTTTGCGATTTCATCCAATGTGTTAGCAGAGGTTATGATACTCTCCATAGAGGCATGCTGTTCCTGTGTAGCAGCTGCAACCTGTTGTGAATACCCAGATGTCTCGTTTGAGATTCTGGAGATGCCTTCCATGGAAACGACAACTTGATTCGATCCTGAACTGACTTGTGTAACAACGGCAGAGACCTGTCCTGATTGGGCAGAAATATCACGAATCATTGAAACAATGGATTCGAATGCAGCTCCTGTCTGGTGGACAAGATCCATACCTTGCTTTACCATATCCGTACTTTGGGTAACTGACCCTTTGGCATGGTCTGTTTCTTTATTAATTTCCTCAATTAGTAACCGGATATCCTCCGTTGCTGCTCGTGACTGTTCAGCGAGGTTCCGGACTTCCCCGGCAACAACTGAAAATCCTTTTCCCTGTTCACCTGCTCGTGCTGCCTCAATAGCTGCATTAAGAGCTAAGAGATTAGTTTGACTTGAAATTTGGGTGATTAATCCGGCGATATGATCAATTTGTTTTGTTTTCTCACTTAATGAATCTACACTATTCACCATCTCTTTTACGATCTGTTCAATATGATTCATCTGTTGTCTCGTTTGCTCTACTAGTTCATAGCCGAGGGAGGCCTTCTCGTCTGCCTGGATTGTAGCTTGTGCGACTGTTTGAATTGTTGAAGCTGCTTGGTTCATTCCTTTACAGATTTCATCTGAGATTTGATAAGCCTCCTGTGTACTAGCAGCCTGTTTGTCGGCATCCCACGAAACCTTCTGAATGGATAGGCTAATCTGTTCAGTGGCCTCATGCATATGCTTAGAGGTTTCCGTCAGATTATGTGAGGCATCGGTTACTTGTTCGGAATGGTGGATTACCTTTTCGATTAATCGTTTTAAATTATCACGCATATGATTAAATCCTTGACCAAGGGTACTGATTTCATCACTACTTGAATCATGAATATTCACTGTGAAATTTCCTTGGCCAGCTTCTTCGAACGCCTGTGCAATGGTATTCAACCGTTTCTTTAGCCTTTTTGTAAAAACAAAAATAACAACAATAGACAATAATAAGGTAAAAATTAATGTGATGGATAAAGATTTTAGAATGGATTGATTGGTTGTATCAATAAGCTCTTGGGATGTACCAACATAGTAGATTCCAATTATTTCTCCACTTGTATTTTGAATGGGTATATAGGCAGATTGATAGAACCTTCCCACCACGTTCGCTTCACCATAAAAAGCTTTTCCGCCTGTAAGAACAACATTTTCGACTTCTTTGGATACTTGGGTACCAATTATTCGCTTCCCATCCTTCATCACATTCGTAGTTATTCGTGTATTTCCTTGAAAGATCGTTACCGTATCCTTGGTTATATTTCCGATATGGTCTACGATTTCATCATTATCATTAATTTTTATTTTTCCCTTATACATTTGATTATTTTCGATCTTCCAGTCACCTGGATATTTCTGGTCTAAATATTGATAGCTCAGCAGGACATCGCTTTTAGCTTTTTCTATAGCAATTTTTTTGATGGCTGACTTCACTTCTATAGAAACAAGGTAGCCAATCAGAACGGAAAGGAACAGCATCAAAACAATAAAAATAAAATTATACTTTGCACCAATCCCCATTTTTTTGAACAAACTTCTATCACTCCCTGATACATTTTCTCTATTCCTTTAATTAGTCAGAATATCCATATTCTAAATAATAACCAAATATTAGAAGATCTGCCGTGACATAAATTACGATTTTTTAGTATAGGGAGAATTAATTTTAGGATTATATGATCTTTGATGGTAAAGCAGGACTTTTCTTATCTTTCATGGAATATAATCCACAGTAGTTTATTCAAATTATGTAAGGGGAAAAGGGATGTTTATTTGTAGTAGATCAAACAGAATTTCTCCCATTCTTAAGGAAGGCGTTATTCGTATTTCAACTGTACAAAAATATAAAAAAAATCAAATCGTATTTATGGATGGGGAGAAGGCTGATAAATTTTATTTAATTAAATCTGGCAGAGCACGTGTTTGTAAAACAACAGCAGAGGGTAAGGATCTATTGTTGAAGCTATGCCAGACAGATGAATTAGTAGGAGAGCTTGTCCTGTTTCAAGAAGGAATTACCTATACTACCTCTGCACAAATGCTTGAACCCGGTGAGCTTTATGTTTTTCAAAGGCCTGCCTTGGAGGCTTTATTAGAGCACAATCCTCATTTATGTGTTGAATTCATGCGGTGGATTGGCATTCTTTATCGACTCGACCAGTCCAAATTACGGGATTTTATCCTGCATGGGAAGAATGGAGCTCTTTATTCCATCCTTATCCGGCTTAGTAATAGCTATGGAAGGAAAGTTAGTGAGGGAATTCTTATTGATTTTCCGATAAAAATCCAAGATTTGGCCCGGATGATTGGTACCCCACGGGAAACAATTAGCCGTATTTTAAGTGAATTAAAGGATTTAAATATTCTTGAGATGCAAGACGGCTCAATTATTATATATGATTTAGAATATCTCAAATCTTCCATTTGTTGCGATAACTGCCCAACGGAAATTTGTCAAATATAAAATATTTATTCACATTTTCGTAACTATTTTTTTGTTAAAGTCTGTCGAATTTCTCGATATAATAGAAATAAAACGGTTCGGATAGGAGCACCTTATGCGTTTGGTGTCTATTTATAATTGCTCTCCAGGAATGATGCTGGGACGCCCTATCTATCATGAGAGTGGGCAACTGCTACTAGCAGAAAATATGATGTTAACCCAACGATTAATTTCTAGGCTACAAGAGCATGGGGTTACAGTTTTATACATACAAGACAAATTTACAAGTGATCTTGAACTAACGGATACAATTCCATTAGAACTTCGAGTAAAAGCAATCGATACCATTAAAACGACATTTAATAACCTGCAGAATCCCAAAGGGAAGTTGCATGATATTATTAAGATTGATCGATTTAAGGATGTTATTTCCTCTATAGTTAAAGAAATCAAAGCAAGCAAACGAGTGGTTAACCTTCTTTCTGATATGCAGGTTAAGGACCACTATCTTTTTTCTCATTCATTGAATGTGATGATTTATACACTTGGATTAGCGGTGGATAAAGGCTTTAATGATAGAAAGCTCAACGAAATTGGATTAGGCTGTATACTTCACGATATTGGTAAAATGTTAATTCCAGAAAATGTCCTACAGAAACCAGGTAAGCTTACGGATGAGGAATTTGAACAAATCAAGAAACATACGGAATTTGGTTTTCAAATGCTTCGTAAGGAAATTGAAATTCCATTGCTTGCTGCACATTGCGCCTTTCAACACCATGAAAAATGGAATGGGACAGGTTATCCACGTGGGCTAAAAGAAGAGGAGATTCATCCATATGCTCGCCTTATTGCGGTAGGAGATGTTTTTGATGCTTTAACCTCTCATCGTGTATACCGAAAAGCTATGTTACCTCATGAGGCAATTGATATTATCTTTGCCGAGACGAATACTCATTTCGAGCAAGAAGCAGTGGAGATTTTCCGAAAGAAAATTGTTATTTATCCGATTGGATTAACAGTAGAACTGAGTACAGGAGAAAAGGGTGTTGTAGTCGATAGTAATGCGAATTTTGTTACTCGCCCTGTTATTCGGGTGTTTGAATCTCCAACCGGTGAAAAATTGACTGAATGTCAGGAAATTGATTTATCAAAAAATCTTTCGATTATGATTGTAGGTTGTGAAGCTATTTTATAAAGACATAATAAAATTTGAGGACCCTTTGGCTTTCCTTAAGCATAGGGTCTATTCTTTTTCCCTATTAGGAGAAAATGTATTTATTACCAAATATTTAACTGTATTAAAAATTGTGTATGACCGAAAAATAAGTAGGAAATAATGAAAAACCAAAGTTATTTCTTCTAAGAAGGAGAGTTGCCTACTTATGCTAAGACACATTATACGATTCGTTGTTTCTGCTTTAGTTTTGTGGGTCATTAGCTGGTTTGTACCCGGATTTCAGATTTCAGGATTTTGGACTGCATTGGGAGCAGCACTAGTGATTGCATTAATCGGCTGGGGAATTGAGGCCATATTCGGTGCGAATATTTCACCTTATCACCGAGGAATTATTGGCTTCCTGGTGAGTGCTGTTGTCATTTATGTGACGCAATTTATTCTCGCTGGTGTCCGTGTTACCATACTGGGTGCCTTACTAGCAGCAGTAGTTGTTGGTATCGTGGATCTGTTTGTTCCTGCTAAGCCTCGTTTAGGCCGCACGGAAGAAGGAAGATAGAAGGTAAAGAACAGAAGGGGCGGACCAGATTTTAGGGTTCGTCCTTTTCTTTATGGAGATAAAACTGCATAAAATTGGCACGAACATACATTTGCATAGTTTGTGGCAAACAGACTATACTATTTATAGAAACAAATGTTCGGGGAGATGTGACGATGTTGGACTATTCCAAGATGCCGAATCGTTCAATTTTGATTTTGGATGCGAAATCTTTTTATGCTTCAGCTCACTGCAGTCTTCTAGGGCTTGATCCTTATACCACGCACCTTGCTGTTGTAGGGTCACTGGAGCGTGAGGGATCTATCGTGCTGGCAGCCTCTATCGCATTAAAACGAGACTTTGGAGTAAGCAATGTCAGTCGTTATTTTGAATTACCGAAGGACCCGCGGATTAAAGTAGTGAAAGCTCAAATGGGGAAATATCTTGAAATGAGTATAGAAATGACTAAAATCCTTAACCGCTTTGCACCATTTGATAGTATATTCCAATATTCCGTTGATGAATGTTGGATTGATGTAACATCAAGCGAGAGGCTATTCGGTGATAAATGGACCATTGCCCGAAAAATTAAAGAAATTGTTTGGGACGAGCTGCGACTGCCATTGGCTATAGGGATCGGCCCGAATATGTTGGTATCTAAATTATGCCTAGATATAGAAGCGAAAAAAACAGCAGAAGGCATAGCAGAATGGAAGTATGAGGATCTTCCTATAAGTTTATTCCCTGTTGATATCCGTAAAATGTGGGGAATAGGACAGCGCATGACCAAGAATTTGAATCGCCTCGGCATACGAAATGTAGGGCATCTAGCACATTTTGATGTGAATATATTAGAAAAAAAATGGGGGATTATGGGTCGGCAGTTGTGGCAGCACTGTTGGGGAATCGATACGTCGACTGTACGTCCTAATTATAGCCAGGAGCATAAAAGCTATGGAAACGGAATTACTCTGTTAAGAGATTATCATCATGCCTCGGAGATTAAAGTGGTTATGCGTGAGCTAGTAGATGAAGTCACAGCTCGTGCACGAAAGGATGGAATGGCGGGAAGAACAATTAGTGTTGGAATAGGCTATTCCAGAGATATTGACGGTGGTTTTTCACGTTCTATGAGTATAGATACACCTACGAATTTCGAAGATGAAATGTATCAGGCCTGCGAAAAAATATTTGATCAATACTATCAGCCCGACACACCCACTCGAAATGTCTATGTTGCCTTATCTAACCTAAGCTCAGATCAAGAGGTTCAGTTAGATTTATTCAATTATCAAACAAGGGAGAAGAAACGCAACCTTGCTAAGGCTATTGATCATATACGGGAGAGATATGGTTCAACTTCATTGTTAAAGGCATCGAGTTTAACCAGTGCAGGTATAGCCTTAGATCGTGGGGCGAAGATCGGTGGACATTATGAGTAGTATTTAAGAGCTAATAAAATATCTTTTTACCTGTTTGTATCTGTAGTATAGTAATTATAAGGGTATATTTTATAAAAGGGATTTATTGGGGACAATAAAAAAATATGACTTTCCCAAAGAAAAGGGGACG
>DATFAS010000154.1:0-7960 GCA_035254305.1 Bacillota bacterium | reverse complement strand
GTTTGCTTTGATTTATATAGGGATGATTTCTAACAAGTTCACCTGTATTCACTACTCCACCTCCTCGAGTTAACCAATTCGTATGGATGTTAGTTGCTTGCTGGATAGATCGGTCAAATGGACAGCACATGCTAGACAAGGGTCGAAAGAATGAATAATCCGCAAGATTTCTAAAGGATTTTCCGGATCAGCCATTGGTGTTCCTGCCAAAGCTGCTTCGTATGCACCCTCCTGCCCCTTATGATCTTTAGGGGAAGCATTCCATGTTGTAGGAACGACTGCTTGATAATTCTTTACTTTTTGATCCTCAATCACAATCCAATGACCCAGTGCGCCTCTAGGTGCTTCTAACCAACCAACACCTTTTGCTGATTTAGGCCATGAAGTTGGTTCCCACTTAGAACGATCAAATGTGGTTTGATCTCCACTTTTGATGTTGTTAAGAAGAGCATCCATATCGTTGCGCATCCACTTAGCAATCAACACACTCTCTAAACCACGTGCAACCGTTCTTCCTAGTGCAGATTGAAGGGCCTCAAGGGGTAGTCCAAGTTTTTTCAATGTTTCATCTACAATTTGAACAAACTCTTCTTTCCCACTTGCATAACCAACGAGAATTCTAGCAAGAGGTCCTACCTCCATAGGAAGTTCCTTCCAACGTGGGGATTTGATCCAACTATATTTGTTATCTGTATCCAAATGCTCATACGGTGGTTTAGGTCCTGTAAATTTATGTGAGGTTTCCCCTTCCCATGGATGTCTTCCCCCACCATCTTTATTGTCATAGGAATACCAAGAATGGTCGACATATTCCTGTATTTGATCAAGGTCCGTAGGATCCAAAGGTATTACCTCTTTAAGATTACCGTTCAGAATGATCCCTCTTGGCATCCGATACAAATTGACATCTCGAATATCACCTGTTGAGAAGTCTCCGTATACCATGTAATTTTTCAATCCCCCGCCATATGTCCAATCCTTATAGTACGAACCAATAGCCAAAAGATCGGGGATATAAACCTTGTTTACGAATTCATTCGCTTGATCAATAATCTGTGAAACATGCATAAGGCGTTCGGCATGGACAGCATTATCACTGTTTATATCTATAGGTGTTGCCATCCCTCCCACAACATAGTGCGGATGTGGATTCTTACCACCGAAGATCGTATGTATCTTCACTAACTCTTTCTGGAAATCAAGAGCTTCTAAGTAGTGTGCAACAGCGATAAGGTTTACTTCAGGTGGCAGTTTATAAGCCTTATGACCCCAATAGCCATTCGCGAAGATCCCTAATTGTCCACTATCTACAACCTTTTGCACTTTTTGTTGTATTTCCTTGAAATAGCCAGGAGAAGATTTAGGCCAACTCGATAAGGATTGAGCAATTCGGCTTGCTTCATTAGTGTCAGCCTTTAAAGCACTAAGTACATCTACCCAGTCAAATGCATGAAGATGGTAGAAATGTACAACATGGTCATGAATAAATATGGCTTCATTCATGATATCTCGAATATAATGGGCATTCTTAGGAATATGAATATCGAGTGCATCTTCCACGGAACGAACGGATACCATGGCATGAACGGCTGTACATACACCACAAATTCTTTGGACAAACGCCCAAACATCACGTGGATCACGGTCCTTGACAATTACTTCAAGCCCACGAAATACAGTACCCGAACTAAATGCTTTCTGAATAACTCCATCTTTGATATCAGCTTCTATTCTTAAATGTCCTTCAATTCTAGTAATCGGATCTACGACTATACGATCAGTCATGGGTGTTCACCTCTATAGAATCATTGTTTGGGCTCTCTTTTTTGTTAAAAACAGCTGTAGTTACTGCATGTGCTGCTACTCCAGTAGCTGTTGCGCCAACAGCATACAGGCCAACCTTATCAGGGTTAATAGTTGTTTGTGTATCTGGAATACTAGCCATCCTTGTATAGAATGGACCGTTGTCCCAGAACTTTTCCTCTGAACATCCTATGCAAGGATTTCCAGATTGAATTGGATAGCTAACACCTCCATTCCAACGCATTTCTGCGCAGGAGTTATAAGTAGTTGGTCCTTTACAACCGACTTTATATAGGCAGTAACCTTGTTTTGCACCTTCATCATCAAATGATTCTACAAACAATCCAGCATCAAAATAGGCGCGACGATTACACTTGTCATGCACACGGTGGCGATAGTAGGCCTTAGGTCTTCCAAGATGATCTAACTCAGGAATTTGATTAAATGTGATGATATGGGCAATAACCCCTGTCATAACTTCCGCAATAGGTGGACATCCAGGAACAACCACAATCGGCTTATCTTTTATAATATCTTTCACTTTCACTGCTTTTGTTGGGTTAGGGTTAGCTGCTGGGATCCCTCCCCATGACGAACAACTTCCATAAGTGATGATCGCCTTAGCTCCTTTTGCTGCCTCTAATAGAAGCTCCTTCCCACTAACTCCGGCAACCATACAGAATTCATCCTGCAACGGAATACTCCCTTCCACTGCAAGAATATACTCCCCATGATATTTCTCCATAGCATTTTTCTTAGCTTGTTCAGCTTGATGTCCGCTTGCAGCAGAGAGAAGTTCACTATACTCTAGCGAAATCATATCTAGCAGTACACTCTCTGTACTTGGCTGGGATGACCGTATAAAGGACTCAGAACACCCAGTACAATCCTGCATCTGCAACCATATCACTGGAACCCTTGTTTTTTGCTCAAGTGCATGGACTACACGATCTGTCGATGAGAAATCGATTCCCATTGTTGCAGCCAAAGCTGTACACATTTTCAGAAAATCTCGCCTAGTTACTCCTCTTTCTAAGGCATGTTCATAAATCGTTTTTGTCGTTTTCATCCATATGATCCCACCTTATTTTTTGATTAGATACACTATCTTTATTTTGTCGTTGAGAGTTCAACGAACAAAATGGCAGCTTCTTGCTAAATAGCTGAGTTTATAAGATTCAGATAGACACACACCAAATAACAACGTTTGGAATATTCCCAAAGTGGATGTCCTATACTAGTTCTAAAATGACTAAGTCTTTTTTAAGCATCTCTTGGTAACAAAGAACCATGATTTGAAAGTAATCGAGAATTGATCAGCAACGGGGTAAATTGCATATTCATCTTAATTTCATACGTGGAACTGTCTTCACTTATTCTAGATCATCATCCTTCTAGGAGAGACTAGGATGATATTGCAAATAAACAATGGGAACCAAAGTATCTGAAGAGTCAGAAATCATTAGGCCTTCTTAGATTATTGATAGTCTTCACAACCTATAGGTACCACCTCTATCTTAAGGAAGACAAACCAGTCCAAGAGGGCTTCTCTTATAACAGAAAATGTATAAATAGCCTATTATTGAACTTTACATTTATAAAACTAGTAATATTTCTATAAACCTACACTATTTAACGAAGAGCTAAATTTGAAATATTAGTATTATATTAACATATTTTAACTGCGTAATACCGTGATAAATGTTACGTTTTATCCATATTTGTCATATTTTAGTTGTATTTGCAAATAATCTATATGTTTCAAAATACAAGTAATACGTTAAAATAGTAGGATTACCCTCATTTTGCACCATACATGGAATTTTTTGGTTGAAATTGTTATTTTAAAAGCTTCATACGCCACTTTTCTTAATGGGCCATGATAATAGTTAAAAAGATTACAGATTTAAACACACTGTAATATCAAACCTAGAAGGCTAAATATCCTGGGAGTTTATGAAATTTAAAAGAAGAGATTTGCTTTATGGGGTTTTAGTTAACCTACATATATAAATTGGGGAATAATTTACGTTTTCACTCTCGAATTAACCATCAGATGGCGTTTTTGGATATTCATTTCATATTAACGTTTATCTTACCTGGATGCAATTAAAACCTATAATAAATAATATGATGATAGATGAAGTGGCTAGTGTTCATGAAATCAAAGATGATCATGAAACAACATGTATTGGATTTTTAATACTGCCACTTAGTTATTTAAAAACCCCCAACCTGTTTGTAAGAAAATAAGTGGGGATTGCACCAAGAAATATTAAAAATCGGAATCTCCAAAATGCTACATAAGATGTTTTTCATCTAAGGCTTAACGATAAATTGCTTTGTCATTTCCAAAAAGGCACTTAATGCTGGTGAAATCCATTTGTCTTTATGCCACCACATCTGTGTAACGATTTTAAACTCTGGGCCATCCCAATGAAGCGGTATTAATTGCTGATGTTCTATTTCTTTGACAACCGCCACTTCAGGTAACACAGCGATACCAAGTCCCGCCATTGCACATTGTTTTATTGCCTCTAAACTAGCAAACTCGATTTTCATAGGATTTTTAATTCCTGCTTCAGCTAAAATCCGTTCAAACATCACTCGGTAACTGCATCCCGGTTCCGTGACAAGAATGGTCTCTCCTTCAAGATCCATTGGTCGAACTTGCTTGTAATGGACAAGAGGATGATTCGGCTGTGTAACGACAAGCATGGGTTCTCTCAGTAGTGGTTCACAAACCAGCGTATCTAATGAGACTATTGGCTCAAGGGTCAATGCTGTATCTAAAGACCCATTCGATACTTCTTTACGAAGGTCTGAACAAATGCCCGTTCGGAAAATCAATTCAACTTTTGGATAGAGAGAACGGTATTGTCCAAGAATGGGAGATAGCCGGTAGGTACAAAGACTTTCTACTGCCCCGATGGTAATGGCCCCGGAAGGTTCACACACATCCGGAACAGCTATGAGTGTCTCATCCACAAGACGAAGAATCTCTCCAGCATATCGCTTTAATCGTACTCCCGATTGGGTTAAGGTAATTCGTTTACCAATCCGTTCAAAAAGCAAAGTACCGAACTCAGCTTCAAGGCCTTGAATTTGGGCTGATACACTCGACTGGGCATAGTTTAACTTTAGTGCCGTTTTCGTAAAGCTCAGTTCCTGTGCCAACACCCAGAATGTCTGTAATTGTTTTATCTCCATGCATACACTTCCTATCGGTTTGAACGATTATCGTTATCTAAATTATCATATGACACGATTATAACTTTCGATATACCATAGTGGAAGAGATTTGTTTTTTCGATAGGAGTGTTGGTGATGGAAGAAGTGAAGCTTAAACGGTCAATTAGTTGGAAACAAGGCACAGCGATGGCCATCGGTTCTGTATTAGGATCAGGAATATTGATCTTACCCGCAGTAACAGCTCAAGTTGCTGGTCCTGCATCCATCATTGCGTGGATTGTAATGTCCATTTTAGCGATTCCTTTAGCCCTTACCCTCGGGCGGCTTGCGGCTACAATTCCCAATGCAGGAGGCATCATAGCTTATGCACGTGAAGCTTTCGGTCCTATGGTTGGCAGTATCACGGGATGGCTGTTCCTTGGAACCATTCCGGTAGGAGTTCCTATCATAGCCTTGGTTGGTGCCCATTATATAGGTACTGGATATCATCTTTCAAACTTGGAGATGACTGCTATAGCTGCGACCATGCTTGGTACGTCTCTGATTCTGAATGCTCGTGGCATCGAGATCTCATCTTGGGTACAAGTATCGATTGTTTTCATCATAGCAGGTCTTTTGCTTTTTGCAGTGATTACGGCGTCTCCTTATGTGGAATCGCAATCGTTTCACCCTTTTGTACCACGAGGATGGTTCCCCGTTGGCATGGCGGCTGTATCAATATTTTGGTGCTTTGTTGGATGGGAAATAGTGGTTCATTTGGTGGAGGAATTTCAAAACCCAGTGAAAGATGTGTTCTTAAGTCTCTGCCTTGCTCCGGTAGTGGTTGGTATTATATATGTTGCACTTGCTATTGTCACTGTTGGTACTTTAGCATACGGATCGGATGTGGGGATCACGCCTCTTATCATTCTTGTCAGTAAGGGTTTTGGCCCTTTGGCAACCTACATAACTGCATTTTTGGCTCTGCTGATCACCTTTGGTGGGATTCACATGAACATTGCTGGATTCTCTAGGATGGTGTACGCACAAGCGCGAGAGGGCGATTTTCCGGAAATCTTTGCTACTTTACATCCGATTTACAAGACACCGGTGATGGCGCTGTCGGGGTTAGCTGTGGTATTTACTGTCATTTTGACATTCAATGGGTTGTTCAATCCGAATCTCGGAACCATGATACAATGGCCAAGCATCATCTTTCTCGTTCTTTATATGATATCGATGGCCTCCGCTTTAAAATTATTGAGAAGATGGGATTATGGATGGTGGATGGCTTTGGTTTCACTCATTTTCTGCATTATCCTATATCCCTTTAGTGGCTGGGCATGTTTATATCCACCAGCTCTTGCAGCAGTGGGATGGCTAGTATCGATAGGAATGGAATTTCATTCTAAAATATAATTCAAGCTACTATCAAAGTTTGAGTAATGGTAGAAAAAAATGATTTTGGTCGTCGTGTATAGTAAGGCGTATACCAATAGGTACGCCTTACTATACTAATTCAATAATATCCGAACGATTTCAACTACATCATATGCATCAGGCCCATTAACAATTAAAACAATTTTATCATCTGGATGCAGTGATAAGGTTACGAGATCTAGAATATCCTTGGCATCAGCTTTGCGATCACCTTTGATTAAGTAAATGTCCGAATCGAAAGCAGAACATTGACTCGCAATCTCCTCTAATAATTTAAATGATGTTGATTTGTGAACTACCATTTCGGACATCATCATCGTCCACTTCCTTTTATTTCAAATATGTTCTTAAATACAATATAAGGCAGTAAAAAAATGATTTCCTGTTTATCGTAAGATAATCTGACAGATATTTTTCATGTACCTCAAATGATTGTTAGATAATCTCACTATTCTATTTAACGATAATCCCGTCCATCAGCCCTTTTTTCTTGGAAAATAAAATATCCTTGGGAAATGTAACCCAAAGGATATTTTGAAAAATCTTTTTAGCCTATGACATTCTGAATAAATCTTTCCAAATAAGAAACATCTGTAATATTCCCGTTGCATTGTTTACTATTGATACACATATAGTTTCCGACTGCTTTATAATAATCTGGTGATGAATTTGCAGGTCTTGTTTTGGATATGGCTGTAACCAAAGCTACCTCCCCATGTCCTTTACATAGCGAACATACGTCTTTTTTATTTGTAGGGGTATATTTCCCTTCAATCCCAATGATTTGATCGTTTAATCTATATACCATAAACCATTTAGTTATTGAAATGTCTAACCAACCTAGGTAAGTCAATTTACGATATTCAATAGTGCTCAAATCAGGAATCTTTAGCTTTTTGTTCTTAGGAAATAATTTCTTTAGCTGGTTTTCTGTAACGTTCGGAAACTCTACTATATAGGGCTCTAAAGAATGAAGATACTGTTGAAATTCTTCTGGTTCAGATAAATCAGAAATTCTTTGTAAAATTTGTTTTTCCCTATCTGTGCTAGTAGCAAACGCCTCTATTATCTTATCTTCTGCACTATATCTTACAGCTTCCAATACTTTAGGGTCTAGAGCCGTATGAAATGCACGTTGCACGATTCCCACTTGCTTCTTAATCAAATTATATTGATGATTCCTCATAAATGGTTCAACCATAAATATCAACTCCTAAATCTTTATAAGAGAATGAAAATAGGTGTAAAGCCAAATATCAGGAACGATTATAAGTCACTTGGGCGAATTATTATTAAATAATCAACCACCTCATGCAAAGTATCGCCCCTAAATTAGGCTTTACATGAGCTGATACTAATGCAGGCAAATTGAATTTTATTTGCCATCTAAATCACCCCCACAACCTGTATTATAGAATAATAGACGGCTAATTTCATCTCTTACCTATTTTTATACCTCCAATTGCCATTCTAGGCATGATGAATTGATACATAAAAAAGAGCCCCTTACGTGAAGTAGGCTCTCCGTATACGTTCTGAAGTGTTT
>DATFAS010000153.1:0-9810 GCA_035254305.1 Bacillota bacterium | reverse complement strand
ATCGATACCTCTATTCGTTAAATATTTAGCCATTGCCTCAGCTTCCGTAGTGTTTTCTCCTGGTCCTCTCCCTCCTGACAAAATAACAGGTACGTTCGGATGATATCTCAAATAATTTAGACCCGTATCAAGCCGTCCTATCAAAGTTTTAGAAGGTTCTACTCCCTTCAGACCTGCCCCTAAAATGATGACATAATCCATCTCCTCTAATGCTCCCTCATCCGAATGATACTCACTGGAAATGAATAATGCGACCATAAGAAGGATAACTAGAAAAGCACTGATTAATACTGACAATAGTCGATCAACGATCCTGTAAAACCGGCACTGAGTTAAAGTGTAAAGGTGGCGACACGTAACAATGAGAAGCCAAAAAGCAATCAATAGAACAACAAAGATTACCCCAAAATTTGGACCAAACAAAACGAATAGTGCAACAGACAAGCCTACGAGTATATATACTTTATACAGATCGTTCCTGTTCATCTGTTCTTCATCATTCCTCCCATCCCATATAAATTACAGCCTGCCATCCGACATATTGATGACACTCATAATTCTTAATTAGAAAGAAATGAGCAACATCGACCACCATGTAATAGATCTCCGTTATCGGGAACAAATCAACTAATTTCGTGGCATCCATAAGATTACGGAAACACCAATTAAGCAAATAAGACTCCCAATCCAATCGTATAAGTCGGGTGTTTTACGTTCTATCCACCATCCCCATAAGACAGAAAGGAAAATAAATACCCCTCCATAAGCCGCATAAATCTTCCCGAAACTAGGGAATTGTTGGAGTGTTGGAATAATTCCGTACACGATAAGAATCGCCCCTCCTACCATTCCAAACCAAGAAGGCTTACCTTCCCTAAGCCACAACCAAATTAAATACCCTCCACCAATTTCAGCTAACCCTGCTATAAAAAACAAAAATATTGCAGAAACCATCTAATTCACCTCAATAGTCAATGAAACTCTCTTTCTATTTTAGTATTAGGAGATATCATTTAAAAGGAAATCTAGGAAACTCTTGTCTTATTCCAATTTCTTCACAATTGCACTTTATTTATTAGTCGTAGAGTTGATATTGCGGGAGTTGAAGAAAATAGATTAATATTGCATCATAGATACTACATAGCGAAATTAGGTGATTCTGGTGCTAGAGAGATCTGAAAACCAACTAGTCAGAGAAAGTAAGCTAATGAGGAAAATACGTAACATATTAATACGTTCTATTAACATTTTCTTTACAACTTATCTCTATCTCGGAACCATCTATTTAACAGCATTAATCATTGTAAACTTCATTTACAAATCTTATTTACACATAGAGCCACCATTCAACTTTCAATTGTATATCCATAACGAGAGTGAGCTTGTTTCGTTGTTATCTATAATCATAGCAACTTTAGTATTTAGTGGACTAATCGCACTATTAACAAGCCAACGAAAGAGAATTCGGAACCAACGGATGAAACCGACAAAAGAAAAGCAAGGGCACCGTAGAAGAAGACGTCACAGCGCAGCATAAGTCTTAAAAGGCCCTTTACCAGATTTAACCTGTCAATTCAAGGGAATTCCAACATTACCTAAAGCTGGTTTGCTGTAATCTATATCACTTACCCATCCAAAGATTAGGTTTAGAATAAAGTAAAAAAAAAGGGAGGCAAATTCAATGTCGATAGCATTAAAGTATAGTGATGGAATCCAAATTATTGTCGATCAGCATGTACCATTACGCAAACAGATGGAGGAAATGCGTGAGATCGCACTGCAATTAGAAAAGGATACTGAACTTCTTGGCCAGCTAAATTCCGTTGTCAATTCCTTCACTCAGCAGGTCGAACCTCATTCTAAAGCTGAAGACGAGTTACTTTCTCCACTACTTGGCAAGTATCTGGGTATGGATGCACCTCCGGTTATGAATAACGCAGCACAGCACCAAGAAGCAAGACGCCTGCTAAAACAATACCAGGAAGAATTTAATACATACCGTTCAGGAGATCAAACACGCCTTTCCTATGTTACTGAATCCATTCTTGGTGCCATTCAGGTACTTACAGAGCATTTCGATCTCGAAGAGACTAAATTATTCCCGCTTGCCGAGAGAACTTTATCAGCTGAAGATAAAGTAGAATTATTGACGAAATTAGAAGCCCGTGGGATGTAATGTCATTAACTGTTTTTAAGGTGCTTAGGAAATAAGCACCTTTTTCTCACTTTGCTGCTTGGTTTTTGACATTAGACCTTAAACTTACCAATTAACCATTGTAATTCGGCCGCCATTTTGCTTAAGGATTCAGAAGAGGATGTAATTTCTTCGATCGAGGCATTTTGTTCTTCTGCTGAAGCTACAACATTTTGCGTATTTCCTGAAGCCTGTTGAGAAATAATTGCCACCGATTCCACAAGCTGAACCATTTGCTTAGAACTTACATTTACCTGTTCTACAATCGTTGCTCCTTCTTGGGACTGGGATAAAATATCTGTAATGGCTTTTGCAATGTCTTCAAAGGCATCACCGGTTTGATGAACCCGTTGAATCCCCTCCTGCACAACGGCTGTTCCTTGATTCATAGAATCAACCGCTTTTTGGGATTCATCCTGAATCGTTCGGATCAATTTAGCTATTTCCTCTGTTGCTTTACGGGATTCTTCAGCTAATTTCCTTACTTCATCAGCTACAACAGCAAATCCCTTACCGTGCTCCCCTGCTCGTGCTGCTTCAATGGCAGCATTGAGGGCTAACAGGTTGGTTTGATTGGCTATCCCGTTAATGAGTTCAACAATTTGACCAATTTCCTTTGATTTATTTCCTAAGGCATGAATAACTAAGGCCGTTTCTCCTGACGTCTCTTGTACACGATTCATCTGCTTAATCGTCTGAGAAACAATTTGTGTTCCAACATCGACTCTCTTATTGGCTACAACAGAGGAATCAGATACAGCCCGTATGGATTGATTAACTCGTTCCATTCCTTTTGCTATCTTAGTAACAACGTTGTTGGTTTCAATTGCAAGGGATACTTGATGATCTGCTCCTAGGGCAATTTCTTGAATTGCAATTGTTATTTGTTCAGTTGCCTTACTGCTTTGTTCTGCACTGGCATTCAATTCGTCAGATGATGCAGCCACGTGGTTAGATGCTAATTTCACCTGTTGAATTAAGGAACGAAGGTTGCAAACCATTTGGTTGAATGAAGTAGCTAATTCTCCCACCTCATCCTTCGACCTTACCTCAATCTGCTGTGTAAGATCTCCTTCTCCTTCAGCAATTTCTTTCAATTGATTGCTTACCCTACGGATCGGTTTAACAATGACTCCAATTAAGGTGATTCCGGTAAGAAGGCTTAAGAAAATAAATAGCACACCCATGGAAATGATTAAAATATGATTTTTAGTTAAATTTTGGGTAAGCTTATCTAAATCAAGCTCCAAATCCTTTTCTTTCTGAGTTAGAAATTTATCAACTAGTGGGTCAAGTGACTTGCGTGCAGTCCTTTCCTCTGTAAAATGGATCTGATTCGCTTCATTTCTATTCCCCTGCAGATATTGGTCTATCACTTGATTGGATGTTTTCAAAAAAACATTATAATTACCTTCGATTGCATCCAACATCTTTTTATCATCATCATTCATTTCTAATTGTTTGATTGCACTTATGTACTTACTAACATCCGCTTTTTTGTCTTTCATTTCCTGAGGAAAATTACGATCTCCGGTTAATAAAAATCCTCTTTCATCATTTGAAATACCTGCTAAACGAAACTGTATGGCCTTAATATCGTATCGAATATTTTCGTTATTTTTAATAATCTCTTCATACGAAGCTTGCATTTTCGTACTAGAAGAATAGGAAACAACAAGTGATCCCATCATGATGATCATTAGAATCCCCATTCCAATGATTAACTTCATCCTAATTTTCATTATAAGTATAATCCCTTCTCGAAAAACTCTATATTTCTGAATATAATAATATACCGCAGAAATTATATAGTATAATCACTTTAAAAACAATGGTAACATCTTCCTCATATTGAAATACAAGGTTTGAAGGAGGATTATATATAATGAAATTCTCTATTATTTAAGAAAACGGATTACCTTTCAAAATGATATGGGTCAGTACACCAGCAATTAACCCCCAAAAGGCAGCACCTACACCCATGACGGATAATCCAGATGCGGTAACTAGGAAGGTAATTAATGCGCTATCCCTTTGGGAAGGTTCATTCATCGCAGATGAAAGACTTGAACTTAATGAAGCGAGCAATGCAACACCGGCAACAACCGCGATGAGTTCTTTCGGAAAGACGGAAAAAAGAGAGACTATGGTAGCACCAAAGAGACCAAATAGAAGATAAAAAATCCCACAAGTAATCCCTGCTATGTAACGCTTCTCTGGATGATTATGTGCTTCCTTCCCTGTACAGATGGCTGCTGTGATGGCTGCTAAGGTAATCCCGTGTGAACCAAATGGAGCCGAAACCAGGGAAGCAATCCCAGTTGTAGTGACTAGTGGGCTAGCAGGAGTTTGATACCCATCTGCTCTAAGTACAGCTATACCCGGGGCATTCTGAGAGGTCATATTGATGATACACAAGGGAATGCCCAAACCGATTATTGCATCCATAGAAAATGTTGGTTCTGTAAACACTGGTATAACTAAGGAAATATTCATTGGAGTCAAATCAAGCTGGTGGAGTTTGTAAGCGATCCCTATTCCAACAATCAACGTAATGAGGACTGCAAATCGGGGTGAGAAACGTTTTACCAATAGAAAACACAGAAGCATCGGAATAACCATGAATGGAGATTGTTTTAAGGATACAAAAACATCTATACCGAATTTCAGTAAAATTCCCGCAAGCATGGCTGTTGTGATCGATTGAGGAATTCCTTTCAGGAACTTTGAGAATAACCCAGTGAATCCCATTATGCTAATTAATATGGCAGAAAATAAAAATGCACCTATCGAATCGGAATAACTATAATGTTCGAAGCTTGAGACTAGAAGCACAGCACCAGGTGTTGAAAAGGCAGTAATTACCGGAGTTTTGAACCAAATGCTTAAAAGAATACACGTTAAACCACTACCAAATGAAATAGCCCATATCCAAGAGGCTAACAGTTGATCATTTAACTGAGCTACATTTGCTGCTTGCATAACAATGAGTAACGGCCCCGCATACGACACCATGGTTGCAATAAAACCTGCCGTAAGTGCCGAAATGGAGAGATCAGTTTTAAGCTGTTGAATGGTCATCTTTCCTATCCCCCTAGCATTTCTTTGCATAAAAAGAAAAAGCATTCGATTATGAAATCAAATACTTCTGCCCAGGCGAACGGCTATAAAAATTGTATGCTCCCTCGTGGTATCCCACTCTTCGCCAGTTACATACAACCGATTTTTTAATTAAATCAAATTATACCGTAATATACAAATATTTTCAACTATTAGAATTAGTTTACTCACTGTGGACAATATCATGAACACTTGCTGTAATATCTATCATTTCATCACGCATGTTGGTTTGCAGCGTTATTTTATGAAGCACTTGTTACTTATTCCTTTCATTTCCAGGTGTATCCTTCCTTTGATTATAGCACGACTAATTTTTCTGTTAAAATAAAGGAAATTTAGTTGAACTGCAAAAAGGAGGAACATCATCTTGGAACTAGGGTTATCAGGGAAGGTTGTATTCATTACTGGGGGATCAAGAGGAATTGGCAAAGCGATTGCCCAAGCATTTCTAGAAGAAGGTGCTCGCGTAGCGATTGCTGCCCGTTCTGAAGAGGATTTACAAAAAGCACAGACACAGCTTGGACAGGTAAATCTATATCAAGGAAACCTTTCGGTTGCTTCGGAGAGGGAATGTATTTTTCGTAAACTAATCAGTGATTATGGCCGAATTGATGTGCTCATTAATAATGTGGGAGGAAGTAACGGGGGAAAAGCATTAAAAACGGATCTTTCACTGTTCGTTGAGGCCATCCAACTGAATTACCTCTCAGCTGTTCAATTTAGCCAAATGGCTGCGGAAGAAATGAGGAAAACAGGTGGAGGCTCGATCCTTAACATTTCTTCTATATACGGAAGAGAGTCAGGAGGAAAAATCACCTACAACAATAGCAAAGCTGCCCTTATCAGCTTTACCAAGGCTTTTGCCAATGAAGTGATCTCAGAAGGCATTCGAGTCAATGGCATTGCACCGGGTTCGATCCTTCACCCTTCTGGAAACTGGCAGAAAAGACTCGAGCATAATCCTGAGCAAATTCGAAATTTTGTCAAGCAGGAGATTCCAGCAGGACGATTCGGTACGGTGGAGGAAGTGGCACATGTAGCTGTGTTCCTTGCGTCTGAAAAAGCTTCATGGATTGTTGGAGCTACCCTAAATGTAGATGGTGGACAATCACGAAGTAATTTTTAAGATGAAATTAACGATCCATAAGTACTCCTTGATCTGGAGTTGTTTATGGATCTTTTCATTTCAGCGTTAGCTTTCTCTAACCATTTTGATCGATTTTCAGTTTTCTTTCAGCTTACTTTCACTATTTTTTCAGTCTTGGGGTTTAAATTATTATCAGATGAGCTTGGAACTCTACAAAATGATAAAGAGAAAGGGTAATGATGATGAAAAATAGTCGTGCTGTGTTTATTCCAGCTATTTTAGTGTCATTGGTTAGTTTGTTTTTAATCGGTTATGGTGTGGTTACGATGATGCAGCATGTGGGGGGACATCCGGGGGTTGGGCCGAATGGAGAAATGCAACCTCATGAAAGAAATGTCGTTAAGGAAATATTCAACAACATAGGTAATGTCGCAATAGCATGTGGAGCTATCAGTTTCTATTGGCTTTTATTTAAGAAAAAATTAACTTCTAGTTCTATGGTGATCAAGAAATTTGCAAAAAAGATCTATAAAGCTCATACCTATGTCGGCTGGGCTGCATTCGTTTTAACTGTTGCACATGGCGCTTATTTTCTACTAGATTTTGACCACCCAAAATATTTAACTGGTTTAGCTGCTTTTCTTCTTCTGTTAGCTATAGCTACTTATGGATGGTTGATTAAACGATTCAATAACAAATACATGAGAACATCCCATCTGATCCTAAGTAGTTTATGGATAGTAGCCTTATTGATTCATGCTGGTGGATTTATGATTCTTGTAACAGCTATAACCCTATTGACCTGGGCAGCCTTGAAAGTAGTAGATTTACGCGGAAAACAAAAGACAGCGGAGATAAGAGCAACCATGGAGTAGGTATTCCCTAAATCATTTAAAGGTTTCGAACTATGATCTTCAAAAAGAAAAAGGCTACTCCAGATGTCAGTTTTTACTGATCTTGTTGGAAAGCCTTTTATTCCTTAGTTCAAAGTGAATCTTTTTACTTCATGTATCATTTCTTTCGTGAGCATCTCTAACTCTTTAACGGAATTAGCCACTTCATCCGATGAACTTGCGAGTTCAACCGAAGCAGCCGATATTCCTTCTGACGATGCTGAATTTTCTTCTGCCACAGCAGAGGTGCTTACTACCGCTTGAAGAATCGTATCCTTTTCGGTATTTAGTGCTTGAACAGAGGATCTAATCTCTCCAATTTGAGGCATCATGATTTCAATAGATTCGTTAATATCCCGAAATGCCTCCAACGTCGTTCTTACAACCTTTGTTTGTTGGCTAAGGACAACATTCGTTTTTTCGGATATGGCTGCCACTTGACCCATTTCACGATGAATACCGTCTAGTAATTCACTAATATTTTCTGCTGAGTGCCTAGATTCTTCAGCTAATTTTCGAATTTCCCCCGCTACAACAGCAAAACCACGACCTGCTTCACCTGCGCGCGAGGCTTCTATGGATGCGTTAAGTGAAAGTAGGTTGGTTTGGTTGGCAATATCATTGATAAAACTAGTAATCTCCGTTATCCGTTGAACTCCCGTTTTAAGGGTATCCACTTTCTCCTGGATATCGACGAATGAAGTAGAAACATCGTTTATAGAAGTAGCTAAATCCGTTAGCTGCTTGTTGCTATTTTGTGTTTTAGAATGGATATTATTGGTGTTTTCAGCAACAGATTCTATGGATTCTGCAATAATCTCTACTCTCTTTCCTAACGATTGAAACGACATGGTTTATCGGAATATCAATTCGACAAAAATACAATATCTCCTCTAAAATTCGACAAATTTCGCGTACGTTCAAATTTTAACAATATTATTCTCTCCCCATTTTCCAGCGATACTTTAGATAATCCACTATCATTTACAATGTTAAGTTATGATTAAAAAATGTTAATAAAATCCATATTTTTCATTAATTCCATATTCAATGATGTAAACATTTGGTAAACTATTTTTAGCGTAGATTTATTGGTTTCGGAGGTGAAAACAAACCAAATGGCCATGTTCTATTAAGGATTCCAGTCATCAAAAAACAGGGGGGCTTTCACTAAATATAGATATTTTTTTGTTGTGAAGGTGGATTAGAAAATAAGAGGGTGTAAAAATGAAATTTACGATTACGAAAAAACTATTTGTAGGCTTTGGCTCTGTTTTACTTCTCTTGCTGATCATGGGAGGTCTCTCCTATCACAAAATGGAGGCCGTTCAAAAAGAATATGAAAACTTACTAGATGATCGAGTACAAAAAATTAATATGGTGCGAGAGTTAATAGAAGCATCAAAAGATATTCAACTGGCTAATCGAGGCTATCTTCTTATGGGCAACGGAGAATCATTGGGAAGTTATGTTCAATCCAAAGATAAATACAATCGGATCAGCAGTGATTTAGAAAATAAACTGACGCTAGATAGCCAAAAGAAGCTTTTACATGAATTACAGCAATATACCGATCAATATATTCGAGTAGCGGATGAAACCACCACTCTAAAAAAGAAAAATGATCCTACCTACATAGATGTCATTTCCAAGAATGGTCCCTCATTAGTAGTTGGTTTCCAAAATAAAGCCGAAGAAATGATTCAATTCCAAACAGCATTATTAGAACAAGGGAAAAAGGAAACGCAAGTGATCGTTAATGAAATGAAACGTGAGTTTATTTCATTAGGGATTTTGGCTCTTATTGTAGGCGCGTTAGCTGCATTCTATATTAGTCGAATGATTTCTAGGCCAATAATTGTTCTCTCCAAAGCGGCAGAAAAAGTGGCTTCAGGAGATTTGACTCAGGAAGAAATCAAAGTCAAAGCAAAGGATGAAGTCGCTGATTTAGCTCATTCTTTTAATCACATGACCTCAAATCTCCGACAATTAGTTCGCCAAATCAATGCAGACGCAGAAAAAGTGGCCGCCTCTTCCGAGGAACTCCTTGCAACGACACATCAAGCCACGCTAGCAACCAACCAGATTGCTTCAGCTATGCAAGAAGTGGCAAATGGAGCCGAAATGCAGTGCACCAGTTCTACCGAAAATTCAAAGTCTATGGAGAATGTCTCCGTTGAAGTCCAACGGATTGCTGAATCCGCCGCGATGGTAGCCAAATCCGCACAGGAAACAAACAAACTCTCTATCCAAGGAAATCAATCGATCCAGAAAGCTATACAGCAGATGGAATCTATTGAAAGGGGAACTCAACATACAGCAGATGCTATTGATCAATTAAAGGAACGATCCCAAGAAATCGGTAAAATCATCGAGGTCATAACAGCTATTGCAGATCAAACAAATTTACTTGCCTTAAACGCAGCGATTGAAGCAGCAAGGGCTGGTGAACATGGAAGAGGATTTTCAATTGTTGCTGATGAAGTACGGAAGTTAGCTGAACAGTCTCGTCAATC
>DATFAS010000152.1:0-18494 GCA_035254305.1 Bacillota bacterium | reverse complement strand
GCCACCACTTATAGCGATGAAATCACTAGAGTCATCGGCTTTCTTAATTTGAACAGGTGCAATTTTGAGCGGAGTAACCAATGGCATGTGGTTGGGGAGGATCCCAAGATCCCCCTCCACTCCTTTTGCAACCACAATACGAGCATCTCCACTATATACAACCCGTTCAGGAGTAACGACTTCTACTAATACAGTATTCATTGTTTGTCCTCCCCAAAGTTAGGGTTGTACTACTTCACTTCAGCCAACATTTTCTTACCTTTTTCAACGGCTTCTTCGATTGTACCTACATATAAGAAGGCAACCTCTGGAAGATCGTCATGCTTACCTTCAAGGATTTCCTTGAAGCTGCGAACTGTTTCCTTAACAGGAACGTATTTACCAGGGAAACCAGTAAATTGTTCAGCAACGTGGAAAGGCTGAGACAAGAAACGTTGGATTTTACGAGCACGAGCAACCAATTGCTTATCTTCATCAGACAACTCGTCCATACCAAGGATGGCGATGATATCTTGTAATTCTTTGTAACGTTGTAGAATAGCCTGAACTCCACGAGCAACATCATAATGCACTTGACCTAATACTTCTGGTGTCAAAAGACGAGAAGAAGAAGCAAGAGGATCCACCGCAGGGTAGATACCCAACTCAGAGATACCACGGTCAAGGTTTGTTGTTGCGTCTAAGTGAGCAAATGTTGTAGCTGGAGCCGGGTCAGTATAGTCATCCGCAGGTACATAGATCGCCTGGATGGATGTAACAGAACCCTTCTTAGTAGAAGTGATACGTTCCTGCATTTGACCCATTTCAGTTGCAAGTGTAGGCTGGTAACCTACCGCAGAAGGCATACGTCCAAGAAGCGCGGACACCTCAGAACCTGCTTGGGTAAAGCGGAAGATATTATCTACGAAGAACAACACGTCACGGCCTTCCGCATCACGGAAGTATTCAGCCATTGTAAGACCCGTAAGAGCAATACGCATACGTGCTCCAGGTGGTTCGTTCATCTGTCCGAATACCATGGAAGTTTTTGCGATAACGCCGGAATCCTTCATCTCATGGTAAAGGTCGTTCCCTTCACGAGTACGTTCCCCTACACCAGCGAAGATAGAATATCCACCGTGCTCTTGCGCAATGTTGTTGATCAATTCTTGGATCAATACGGTTTTACCTACACCGGCACCACCGAATAGGCCGATTTTACCACCCTTTGCATAAGGAGCAAGCAAGTCGATAACCTTAATCCCTGTTTCAAGGATTTGGTCAGCTGGAGCTTGTTCTTCGAATGCAGGAGCTGGGCGGTGAATAGGAAGTGTTTCAACGTCTGTTGGAGCTTCTTGAAGGTCAATTGGCTCACCAAGAACGTTAAATACGCGCCCTAATGTTTTAGGTCCTACAGGTACAGAGATTGGTTTACCTAAGTCAACCGCATCCGCACCACGCACTAGACCGTCAGTAGTAGACATCGCAACAGCACGTACCATATTATCACCCAAATGAAGGGCAACTTCTACAGTTAGGTTGATGGATGGTCCACCATTTTCAGAATCATACTTGATTTCTACAGCGTTATAGATCGCAGGTAATTGTCCACGTTCGAACTCAATGTCGACGATCGGACCCATTACTACGGCTACGCGTCCTTTATTCACGGTATTCCCTCCTTAAAATCAAACTACTAGGATGCTCCTAGTAACAACCGAACGCTTAAGCATTCGCACCCGCAACAATCTCTGCAATCTCTTGTGTGATCGCTGCTTGACGAGATCGGTTAAATGAAAGAGTTAATTTATCAATCATGGCACTAGCATTATCAGATGCATTCCCCATTGCCGTCATACGAGAACCTTCTTCACTGGCTTTCGAATCAAGCACAGCACTAAAGATTAGAGTTTCAGCATACTTAGGAAGTAAATCATTTAATACTTCTTCAGAAGATGGCTCATAATCATAGTTAATCTTCTCAGCATTTTCATTTCCTTCTACTGCTCCAAGAGGTAAAAGGCGAACTTCTGTAGGGATCTGCGTTAATGCACTCTTAAACTTGTTAAATACAAGGTTTAATTCATCAATCGTACCATCTGCAAACAAGCTAACGGCTTTCGACGCGATTGACTTAATATCTGCAAAGGTTGGAGAACCTGGTAGTCCAGTGACTTCTTCAAGAATCGGATATCCACGCTTCGTAAGAAACTCTTTTCCTCTTCTTCCGATCACAAAAATACCATACTCATCTTTGCTATTGTGACGTTCGTTAATTAATGTGATCAATTTACGCAACGTATTACTGTTAAAACCACCTGCAAGTCCACGGTCGGAAGTGATTACAATGTAACCCGTCTTCTTAACCGGACGCTGCTGAAGCATAGGATGCTTCGCACCGGAGGTACCCGATGCGATGCTAGAAACAACTTCCTTCATCTTCTCAGCGAATGGACGGCTTTCTTCGGCACGCTCTTGAGCACGGCGAAGCTTTGCAGCTGCTACCATCTTCATCGCTTTGGTGATTTGACGTGTATTCTTTACACTTTTAATACGGCGTTTTATCTCGCGGCCTCCACCAGCCATATCATTCACCACCTTTAAAAGATTTCAGTTTGCCTAATTACTTAGAAACAGCGAATCCTTTTTTAAACTCTTCGATAGCTGCTTTCAACTGATCATCTGGTGGTAAATCTTTCGTTTTCACGATGGTGTCTAGAAGCTCTTTTTTATTGTGATCGAAGAATGCTAACATTTCTTTCTCGAAACGACGAACATCTTCTACAGGAATATCATCTAGGAAACCTTTAACAAGGGAGTATAGAGACAATACTTGCTTCTCAACAGGCATTGGTTCGTTAACACCTTGCTTCAAGATTTCAACCGTACGTTCTCCACGATCTAGACGAGCTTTAGTCGCTTTATCCAAGTCAGAACCGAACTGAGCAAATGCCTGAAGTTCACGATACTGAGCAAGGTCAAGACGTAGTGTACCAGCAACCTTCTTCATCGCTTTGATCTGAGCAGATCCCCCTACACGAGATACGGAGATACCAGCGTTGATCGCAGGACGAACCCCAGAGTAGAATAAGTCAGACTCAAGGAAGATCTGTCCATCTGTGATGGAGATAACGTTAGTTGGGATATAAGCAGATACGTCCCCTGCTTGTGTTTCGATAAATGGTAGTGCAGTCATAGAACCAGAACCTAGATCTTCGTTTAACTTCGCTGCACGCTCAAGCAAACGAGAGTGTAGGTAGAATACGTCCCCTGGATAGGCTTCACGACCTGGAGGACGGCGAAGAAGTAGGGAAAGCTCACGGTATGCAGCAGCTTGCTTAGACAAGTCGTCATAGATCGCAAGTACGTGTCCACCGTTATACATGAAATACTCACCCATAGCGCATCCTGCATAAGGAGCAAGGAATAGCAATGGAGAAGGATCAGATGCAGTCGCAGAAACGATGATGGTATATTCCAACGCACCATTCTTACGAAGTGTTTCTACTACACCAGCAACTGTAGATTGCTTTTGTCCGATTGCAACATAAACGCAGACAACATTTTGTCCTTTTTGGTTCAAGATGGCATCGATTGCCACGGTTGTTTTACCTGTTTGACGGTCACCGATGATCAACTCACGCTGACCACGTCCGATTGGCACAAGTGCGTCAATCGCTTTAAGACCCGTCTGCATTGGCTCATGAACGGATTTACGTGCCATTACACCAGGAGCCACAGATTCAACTGGGCGGAATTCTGTTGTTTCGATAGGACCAAGACCATCAAGTGGTTGTCCCAATGGGTTAACTACACGTCCAAGAAGGGCCTTACCTACAGGAACCTCCATGATACGTCCAGTACGCTTCACTTGGTCGCCTTCTTTGATTCCAGTAAATGGACCAAGAATAACTACCCCTACGTTATCTTCTTCAAGGTTAAGGGCCATCCCCATAACACCATTAGCAAATTCGAGAAGCTCTCCAGCCATAACTTTTTGCAAACCGTGTACACGGGCAATACCGTCACCGATCTGAATAACTGTACCAACGTCTACAACTTGTATATCCGATTTATAGTTCTCGATCTGTTGCTTAATTAGAGAACTGATTTCATCAGGTCTGATTGTCAACTTCGTTACCCCCTATCTACCGTACTTGCGCCTGCTTTAAATTCTGCTGGAAACGTTGTAGTTTCCCAGCGATGCTACCATCATATAATCTATCGCCAATTCGCACGACCACTCCACCAAGAATGGAAGGATCCACGACCGATTGTACACGAAGGGTTTTCTTCAACATGTTCCCAAACCCGGCGGCTAATTTGTTCAATTCATCTTCCGTTAATGCTTTCGCTGTAGTTACCACTGCATCTGCATATCCTCTAGCTTGATTTGCTAATTCGATATAAGCCTCTACAATTTCACCTAACTGGCTTTCACGGTGACGCTGAATTAACAAGTGGATAAAATTCTTCGTCTGAACGGTTGCCGCCTCACCAAGAAGAGCATCCATCATCTGCTTCTTATTTTCCACTGAAATTTGTGGATGGGACAAAATTTGTTCCAAATCAGCATTGGTATTCAATGCTTCAACAAGCACTTTCAACTCTTGTTCAATCAAATCAATAGACTTCATCTCTTGTGCTACTTCGAAGAGTGCACGAGCGTAACGCTTAGCTACAGTTGCGCTCATAGACGATCGCCTACCTGTCTCATGAATTGGTCAATCGTTGCTTGTTGTTGCTTTTCATCCATTTCTTTTTCGATAATCTTAGATGCAAGTAGAACAGATAATCCAGCTACTTGATCGCGTACAGAGGCAATCGCCTTGTCTCTTTCGCGGTTGATTTCTGTCTTTGCTTCTTCCATCATGCGTTCTGCACGTGCAGTAGCCGCATCAAGAATTTCTTTCGCTTCTACTTCGGATTGCTTCTTCGCGCGTTCAACAAGTGCATGTGCTTCTTCTCTAGCACCTTTAAGTGCTTGACGGTGTTCTTCAAGAAGCTTTTCTGCATCTGTACGTGCCTTTTCAGCTGTCGCAATTTGACTTTCAATGTGCTGTTGGCGCTTCTCCATTACACTCATGGCAGGCCCCATAGCATATTTGCGAACGATGAATAATAGAATTAGAAATACTACAACCTGGAAGAGCATATCTCCAAAATTAATGCTCACAGCTCCAAAACTGATCATCGGTCTTTTTCACTCCCTTCACTCAATACAGGAGGTAATTTACGTTCAATTACCCTCTTTTTCTTGTGATCCTCAAATTCTTACCTTTTGCCGCTATTCATCATCTTCAACCGATCGTACCCATCAGGTACAAAAGGAAGGCGAAGGTATATCAATTGCCCCCGCCTCATTTTCTTTTCTTAATTAAACGACTATAGTCTTCCGAAAAGGATGAAACCAATCGCAACAGCGATGATTGGAAGTGCTTCTACTAGACCTAGACCCAAGAACATAAGACCCATTAAAGAACCACGAGCTTCTGGTTGACGAGCAGTCCCTTCAATTGTACGAGACACAACAAGACCGTTTCCGATACCTGCACCTACTGCAGCAAGACCAAAGATTAAACCTAGAGCAATTGCGAAATCCATAAGTATATACCCTCCTTTAGTTATTAAAAGCCATTTGCTTGCATTTGTTCGTTATATGGTTAATCTCTTTATTTTTTAAAGAAATCAACAAACAATTAGTGATCATCAACAACTTTTTGTGAAATATATACGAGTGTCAATGTTGTGAAGATGTAGGCTTGTACTGCTCCTACGAACAAGGAATACCCTAACCAAATCACTAACGGAATGGCTGTTGCTGCGAAGAACCCACTAAGCAAGAATCCAATGAGTACCTCACCCGCAAAAATGTTACCGAATAGACGAAGTGGAAGTGTAAGAACCTTAATTAAAAATTCTTCCATAAAGTGGATAATAAATAGTGCCGGATATGGCTTAAAGTAATGTTTCACATAGCTTCCTGGATCTCTCTTGATACCCAAGTAGTGAGAATAGATAAGAACCAATAGCGCTAAAGCGAAGGTAATGCTTGGTGAAGCTGTCGGAGATTTGAACCAACCGATTTCCACTTCATGACCAGTCTTTTTGGCATGCTCAATCATTTCTTGAGTAATCCCAAGACCGGGGCTTACGTGTTCATGTACAGTAACGAAGTTGAAAACTACACCCAACTGGTTACTAATGAAAATGTACAAGAATAGAGTTAGTGCAAGTGTTACATACTTCGCAGCTTGTTCTGTCGGCATAAAAGTACCTGCAATACCTCTTACAAAATCAATCACCCATTCAAGGAAATTTTGCATGCCTTTCGGAACACCTGATGTTAAATTTCTTGTGCTAGCGACAATCAATAAGAAAACAAGCAAACTTGCAAATGTAATCATTAGCATGTTTGGAATGTCAAACACAAGTCCAGCTATCGTAATATGCGGAGAAAAATGCTCCATGTTTAATTCACCCCTTTCCCTCAGTATTCATGTTATATCAATCTAATATTTAGAATGGGTAACCGTAACGATAAGGGCAAGAATTTGAACAACAAAAAGCCCAGAAACGACTCCTAAAACAGAGAAAATATGCGGCAATCGATCCGCCATATATACAGCGAATCCACCAAGCAGCATACGCTGTAGCATCCCCGTCCCTCTTACCCTCTTACTCGGGTCTACAGTCATTTCGCCAATTTGTTTAGTTTTAATTAACAAAATAACTCCGTTACATGCGCTTATAAAAATTCCAAGCAGAAATCCTTGTGTGAATACTCTATGGCTAGCCAATACAAGCCAAGCCAATACAGCAATCGCAGTTATATAACAGGTAAGTCGTGCTACTTTCTTCATAGAAAGGTAAAAGGATTCCATTGCTTGTCTCCAATACTTTCGCTAAACGCACAGATTGAACAGAGGTAGCTGTTTTCCTACCTCTTCATATTGTTAAACCAATACCTAGTCTAACCTATTTTTGGCTAAATATGTAACGGGTGAGTTCATTTTTGATAATCTCAAATAGACTATCAACAACTCCCTCACCCATAGTAAGTGTTCACTGTTATATTGTCAACTACTTGTGACAACTTTGTCACCGTTTTGACAAAATCGCACTGTTCATACAGTAAAAACTTAAGTTACCCTTGATTTTCCGAAGAATACCAAGCTCTCTACACTTTCTCTACAATCGTCGCAACGCCTTGTCCACCACCAATACAGAGTGTTGCAAGACCATACTTTGCGTCATCACGACGGTTCAATTCGTGAACAAGTGTGACAAGAATACGAGCTCCACTTGCCCCGATCGGATGACCTAATGCAATGGCTCCACCATTTACATTTAGCTTATCTTTATTAAAATTCAATTCACGATCAACAGCCAAGGATTGGGAAGCAAACGCTTCGTTCGCCTCAATGAGATCAATTTGATCAAGAGAAAGATTTGCCTTATCCAATACCTTACGAGTAGCCGGCACAGGTCCAATACCCATGATACTTGGATCTACTCCAGCACTAGCGTTAGCTTTAATCACAGCTAAAGGTTTAAGTCCTAGGCTTTCTGCCTTTTCTCTACTTACAATTAAAAGCACGGCTGCCCCATCATTAATTCCAGAGGAATTCGCCGCAGTTACCGTTCCATCCTTCCTGAAGGCAGGCTTTAGCTTACCTAGTGATTCAGCTGTAACACCCTTACGAGGGAATTCATCCGTTTCAAAAACAACGGGTTCACCCTTACGCTGAGGAATCACAACGGGTACAATTTCATCCTTGAATTTGCCTTCAGCTATTGCAACCCCAGTCTTTTGTTGGCTCCAAGCAGAAAACTGATCTTGTTCTTCTCGGGTAATTTCATATTTTGCAGCAAGATTCTCCGCTGTAATTCCCATATGATAATCATTAAATGCACACCACAAGCCATCACGGATCATCGTATCAACAACCTTCTGATCACCCATACGGAATCCGTTCCTAGCATTCTCCAATAGATAAGGAGCCTGTGACATATTCTCCATTCCACCTGCTAATACAACATCAGCATCCCCTGAGAAAATTGCCTGTGTAGCAAGATGAACAGCCTTCAATCCAGAACCACAGACCTTATTAATGGTCATTGAAGATAGTGTTTCGGGAAATCCTGCCTTAATCACTGCTTGTCGTGCTGGATTTTGCCCAAGCCCTGCTTGTAATACGTTCCCTAAAATAACTTCATCGATCTGCTCTGGTGCAAGTCCAGCCTTCTCGATTGCAGCCTTAAGGACTGTAGCTCCAAGCTCTGTTGCTGGGATCCCAGCTAAGGAACCATTAAAGCTACCAATCGCCGTACGAACAGCACTAACAATTACTGCATCTCTTTTGTTCATCTGTCTCTCTCCCTGTCAATGGATTCATAAATCTTTCAAATAATATTGAATACACAAACATTGATTACTATTCTACCATTGACTAGGAAATTCCTTCCACAGAATAATTTTTTTTACAAATTCAATTCAACTGATGGCGGATTGTGCCCTAATTTCTTCGCTTCCCTCTTCATCTTTCTTCTAGCAATGACTACATACATACTTGGAACAATAATCAACGTCAACATGGTAGAGAAGACCAAACCAAATATGATGGTTACCGCAAGAGGGCGGAATAGCACATCTCCGCTAATCGCAAGTGGTGTTAGTCCACTTACTGCTGTTGCAGAAGTTAAGAGAATCGGTCGTAGTCTAGCTTCCCCAGCCCGTATCACCGCTTCGATTAACTCAACACCCTCATGACGGGACTCTTCAATAAATTCTACAAGCACAATTCCATTTCGCACAACAATCCCTGCAAGGCTAATCACACCCATCATTGTCATAAATCCGAGTGGTGTTCGTGTGATAAATAAACCAATTAAGCTACCCGCGAAGGCTAAATAAATCGTACTTAGCACGAGAACAGGTATCGTTAAAGAATAAAACTGCATGGCGATTAATATAAGAATCAGAAAAACTACAACAACGGAAAGCTTACCCATATCTACGAAAATATCGGTTTGCTCCGATGTTTCTCCACCTATCTCATAACGGTAACCTTCCGGCCATGTAATCGATTTTAGCTTTGGTTTTAATTCATTGTTTATAGCTGTAGCATTACGATTCTTGTTAATATCAGCAGAAATAGTCACCACTCGACTCAAATTACGGTGTGTGATATTACCAAGGGTAAATTGAGATTTCATGGTTGCGATTTGGGATAGTGGGATTTGCTGCCCTAACCCATTCGTTACCGTCAATTTCTGGAATACTAAGGATGGATCTGTCTCTGACTGCTTCATCTTGAGTACGATGTCAACCAAATCCTTCCCATCATCAAACTGGCTCACCGTAATCCCTTCGCCGACCATCCGAATAGCCTTCGAAACATCATTTGCTGACACCATCAACTTATCCATGACATCCTTGTTGACTTCAAACTGTAATGTATTCTTCTCAATTCCGAATGAGTCATCAACTTCCTTGGTACCTTCTGTCTGGGCGACAGCTTCCTTCACCTGCTGGGATAGCTTGCGCAGCTCATTCAAATCCTCACCATAGATACGAATCACAACAGGTGCGCCGACCGGTGGTCCAGCTTCTAACTCCTTAGCTGTTACTTGTGATCCTGGAAACATCTTTTGGAATTCTTGATTCCATTTGTCCACAGCATTTGTCGTACTTAATTGATGGGTATCCAATCGTAGAACGACTTGACCCACACGTTCTCCAGAGCCATTACTCGTATCCCCACCGAACATCTTCGGTGCCGAGCTTCCCGCATAACCGGATGTATATTCAACACCTGGTTGCTTCTGTAAATAGGCCTCTACTTCCTGAATCAATTGATTGGTTTGCTCAATATTATAGCCAGATGGCGCCTTCACATTGACATACATTTCTGCCCGATTCGCTTTCGGGAACAGCTGAATGGGTGTAAAAGGAATCAGAGCATAAGCGGAGGTTCCTATCAAAATCCCCACCATTCCGGTTAGTAGCGGCTTCTTCAACATCCTAGGCATTAAACGACCCGCATACCACTGGTTTAAAGCATGAATCTGCTTACCCAAAAGCCCGGCAGGCTTACGATAATTCTCCACAGAAGATGATCTTCTCCTTGATTCATGCCACCAGCGGAAAATGGGAATAATGGTTAAAGCCATGGCCATGGATGCTAACATCGCAAAGGTAATAATAATTGGGATGGAACGAATAAACTGTCCTGCGTTCCCTTGTAAGAAAAACAACGGGCCAAACGAACAAATTGTCGCTAGAGTAGCAGTAATAATGGAAATCGATACTTCCTTACTTCCTCGTACCGCTGCTTCAAAAGGTGTTTCATTCAATTCACTTAAACGTCTCTCAATGTTGTCATTCACAACAACCGCATCGTCTACAAGGATACCTAGAACAATGATTAAAGCGACAATTGATATTTGATTCAGCGTGATCCCCGTGTAAGGCATAGGAATCATCCCTACTCCGATGGAAATCGGGATGGCTAAAGCAACAACTAGTGAGGTAATCATATTAAGCCCTAGCGTACAGACGAAAATAACCGCAATAATAGCAATGGCCATTTCTCGCTTCAGCTCTGAAAATAATTCATTCACCCGTTCATTCTGAGAGTAAATGGAGTCTACATGCATCCACGTTGGTTTATTTTTCGTTAGCATTCCCATCATGTCATCTACTTTTTTCTGTAGAGAGGGAACGTCGGAGCCGAACTCGGCATTAATACTTAGCGTAATAGCCGGCTTACCATTATGATAAGTAAGCTCCTTGGCTCTTTCTGTTGATAGTTGAACGTTACCAATATCCTTCAGATACACAGGCTGTCCTTGTTTGGTACGTGTAATTAAGGTATTTGCAAATTCATCAACATCCGTTACCTCATTCATGCGAAGCTCATAGGTCCGGTCCTTAACCTGAAAATCTCCAAGGGGAATCCGTTCATTTTCCTTTTGCAGGGCACCCATCACCTGACCCGCATTAAGCCCATATTGGAGCAGCTTCTGGGTATCAATCTCGACACGAACTTGCTTTTCCGGTAAACCATCTATTGTTACATCGGCTACATGAGGAATGGTCCGTAATTGATCCTTCCAGTTCTTCAATAGATCACGATTCGAATAGAGCTGGTCAAAGGAATCCGCAGAGACATTAAAGGTCTGAACAAAGGTATGGTTCAAATCATCATTGATAATCGGCTGTTTCGCATCATCTGGCAGATCAGCTTCTGCGTCCTTTACCTTTTTGCGGAGCTCCTCCCATTTGGCTTTAGCATTCACTCCATTTTGGGTTTCCACTACAATCGACGATACACCTAGGGAAGAGGTAGAGGATATTGATTTTAATCCTTGGATCTGATTAATCCTTTCCTCCAATTTCTTCGTAACCGTTTGTTCCATCTTCTCAGGGGTTGCTCCAGGATAAACAGTGGTAACTGTTGCAATGTTTACCGTAATTTCAGGCTGTTCCTGCATAGGCAGCTGAACAAAGCTGAACACCCCAAGTGCCGTAATCATAAAAAAGAAGAGTAAAGTGATTTTTCGCTTCCTTACAAGATATTCAATCACTTCCCAGTCCCCCCTGCCTCTGTACCGGGATTAGACTCAGCTGCTATGGCATCTCCATCAAATAGGCGATCAGCACCTTTCGTCACGATCGTCTGTCCTTCACTTAGTCCAGAGAGGATTTGGAGCTGATTATTCATCAACTGACCGGTCTGCACCTCTGTTTTTGCCGCCTTTTGATCCTTCACGACGAAAACATACGGCTTCGCCCCCGTACTCACAACCGCTTCAACTGGAACAAATAGGCCCTGTGCCCCTTTACGCTGATGCGTTGCTTTCACTACTTGACCGGCAAACCATTTATGATCATCATTGTTAATCCGCACTTCCACTCCAATCGTCCCTGTACCTGCATTGGTATTCGGATAAATCATCTGTACTTTCCCTTCTCGTTTATCCCCATAAAGGTCAAGATTCACAGAGTCACCTACAGACCAATTAGCCACCTCTCGGTCCGGTACAGGAAGAACAACCTTCAACTCACCAATATTCCCAATTTGATAAATGGGAGACCCTGCACTTGTCATTTGTCCTTCGCTAGATAGCTTGGATATTATAGTGCCGGTAACAGGTGACTTTAGCGTTGTTTTCTGTAGGGATAAGTCCGCCTGTGCCTTCTGTACTAGCATCTGTTGATAGGTAGATAAGGTAGATTCCTTATCCTCCTTACGAGCACCCTCCACGGTTACGGATAGAGAACTCTGCGCATTCTGTAAATCCTTCTCTGCTAGCTGTGCTTTAAGTACAATATTGTCATAAGCATCCTTAGAAATTGCTCCACTTTGGTAGAGTGCTTCATATTTCTTCAAATCATCTTGTGCCTTCACACTGTTCAACTGTGCACGTTCAAGCCCAATCTTCACCTGTTCGATTTCTTGTGGACGTGCCCCATTGTCTACCTTCTCTAGCGAAGCCTGTGCCTGCTCAACGGCAGTTGCTGCTTTCTGAACACCTAGTTGGTAATCTGAATCCTCTAATTGACCTAGGAACTCCCCCGCCTGAACTGTCTGTCCCTGATCCTTGTTTAACTTAACAATTCTCCCCGCTACCTCAAAGGACACTGTCGCTTGATCACTCGCTTCTAATGTTCCTGTTACCTCAGTAACCTGATCTATCGTTTGTTTAGCAACCTTCGTCATAGCAACAGATTTCACTTGAACCTCATTTTTCTGTGCCTCGGTTGCCTTACTGCATCCAGTAATTCCAGATAAACTCGTTGCCAACAGCATAGTGGAAACAACGAACCATACACGATATGCTTTACTCATATATATCCCCCATGACCCCTTTATTTGTTTCGTTCTTGATATCCTAAGGCACCCAAAACATATTCAATGGTGAATTGAATTTTCTCTTCGCTAGAATAGGATGAATGAGAAAGAATCTGATCTAAACATTGGTTCTTATATTGATTCGGAAAAATGATCGTTCCCATCGTCATTAACAAGGCATAATCGAGTGAAGTAAAGTGAAAAACGCCCTGCTCACGCCCCTTCTCAAGCAATTCACCAAGCTTTCTCCATACGGGAAGAATATTATTCTGGATCATCTCCACACGAGGGCTTTGCATAGACATCTCTTGGTGGATAATTGTGGCTAATTCTTCATCTTGGACAAAAAAATTAAGGATACCCTGTACAAGAACCTTCAATCCTTCTACCGGATCCTGAAAGAAGGGCTCATACTCCTCTAGCCGATTCCCCGGAAAGAACTCTGCAAAAATGGCCTGAAACACATTATCCTTTCCTCCATAATGGTAGGATACTAACGCTACATTCCCACCCGCCTCCTCGCATATCTGCCGCACACTGGTTCCCTCAAACCCTTGCTTGGCAAACAATCTCTTGGCTGCTAATAGAATTCTTGTTTTAACATCATGCTGTTCCGGCTCCATAGCTCCTCCATCTCCTTGTGTTTGTATTGGGTATGATTGATTGTTGATTAGTTAATCGTTGATTAATTAATGGTGGAATATTGTAGTGATTGTTATAGGAAGAGCTATTCGATAAAACGAATGACTGAATCAATCGTTTCAATTAAACGTTTATTTAAATTGATTGTTTAATTGGATATTATCCCCGTGTGAGGATTTTGTCAATGATGGTTTGATGGGATAGTTGGAGGGACACTTTAGAAAAAATAAAGACTTCATTATATCGCAAGATTATAGAGTAAATAGATGAGAAAAGAACCTCGGAGGGATCATATCTGTGGGAGTGGGCTAATTTAAGGGCCTGCCAGGACCTTATTTCCTGATTTCCAGTGGAAAGTATGCGATTAAGGGCCTCTAGGTTCCTTATGCCTTCGTTTAGCTGTCATATTTGTAGAGTGGACTAATTTAAGGGCCTACCAGGTCCTTATTTCCTGATTTCCAGTTGAAAATATGCGATTAAGGGCCTCTAGGTTCCTTGTGCCTTCGTTTAGCCATCCTATCCGTGGAATCGGACTAATTTAAGGTCCTGCCAGGACCTTATTTCAATTAAGAAAGCAGCCCAACCATGGGCTGCTTCTCATTTATACTGTGAATTTATCCGGGCCCTGATCACGCAGGCCGTAGTAATATAGAATCGCCTCTACAATACGGCGGGATGCTTCTCCGTCTCCGTATGGGTTGGCTGCTCGGGACATTTTGCTGTAGGCCTCTTCACTGGTTAGAAGTTCATGTGCCAAGTCATAGATGACCTGTTCATTCGTTCCTGCCAGCTTCAGTGTTCCCGCAGTAATTCCCTCAGGTCGTTCAGTTGTATCTCTTAAGACGAGTACAGGCACCCCAAAAGCAGGGGCTTCCTCCTGAACTCCACCCGAATCGGTAAGGATGATATAAGCACGGGACATAAAATTGTGGAAATCAACGACATCCAAAGGTTCGATCAAGCGAATTCTCGGATGATCACCAAGGATATCCTGGGCTGCTTCCTTCACCATAGGGTTCAAATGAACGGGGTAAACAACAGCAATATCCTCATGAGTCTCCACAAGACGACGAATAGCTCTGAACATCCCACGCATAGGCTCCCCAAGATTTTCTCTACGATGAGCCGTCATGAGGACAAGCTTTTTATCCGCAAATTCCTTAAGGACCGGATGGTGGTAGTCCTCACGAACAGTAGTCTTCTGTGCATCAATGACGGTGTTTCCAGTGATGAAAATAGATTCATCCCGTTTATTTTCCCTACGAAGATTCTCCGCCGAAACCTCTGTTGGAGCAAAATGAAGATCAGCCACAACCCCAGTTAATTGGCGATTCATTTCTTCCGGGTAAGGTGAATACTTATTATGGGTTCTAAGACCTGCTTCCACATGTCCTACCGCCACTTGATTATAGAGGGCTGCAAGACTCGCCACGAACGTTGTAGAAGTATCCCCGTGTACAAGAACCATATCCGGTTTGACCTCTTTCATAACCTGATCAAGCCCCTGCAACGCACGAACCGTTACATCCATTAGGGTTTGGCGATCCTTCATAATGTTGAGATCAAAGTCTGGTTTAATTTCAAAAATATCAAGAACCTGATCAAGCATCTGTCTATGCTGAGCCGTCACGCAGACATAGGATTCTAGTTCGTCATATTTTTTTAATTCATGAACCAGTGGGGCCATTTTTATTGCTTCCGGTCTTGTCCCAAAGATTGTCATGATTTTCTTTTTCATGGTCTCTCTCCCGGCTTTGTTATTTTGTCCCGAATAAACGGTCTCCGGCATCACCTAAACCAGGCACAATATAGCCGTGGTCATTTAACTTTTCATCCACCGCGGCCACATAGATATCAACATCCGGATGGTCTGCTTGTACCCTAGCAATTCCCTCTGGAGCTGCGATTAAGCACATCAACTTAATACTGCGAGCCCCACGATTTTTCAGAGCTGTTAACGCTGCTACTGCAGAGCCTCCAGTTGCAAGCATAGGATCGATCACAATTAGATCCCGTTCCTCAATGTCAGATGGAAGCTTCACGTAGTATTCAACAGGTTCTAATGTTTGAGGATCTCTATATAAACCAACATGTCCAACCTTTGCAGCTGGAATCAATTTTAATACCCCGTCAACCATACCAATCCCAGCTCGTAAAATAGGAACCAAACCAACCTTTTTACCTGCGATCATCTTCGTTTTGCATTTCGTTACAGGAGTTTCAACCTCAACCTCTTGAAGTGGCAGGTCCCTAGTAATTTCATAGGCCATAAGCATCGCCACTTCATCAACTAATTCACGAAATTCCTTCGTTCCGGTGTTCTTATCACGAATGTATGTAAGTTTATGCTGAATTAATGGATGGTCAAAAACATATAAGCTTGCCACAAGTAGCCTCCTCACTTTTATCCCACGAACAGCTTCTTTTACTTTTTTTATTATTTACGCTAGCTTCGCTGTTCATGCCGGGAACTATTATATCACTTTTTTGGTTACAGGCAGGATAATTTTATTTTAAAAAATCTATTCTTGGGGACTACCTTCATAAAAAAAGCCATCCAGTGATCTCTCACAGGACAGCTTCTAGACCTTACTAAACCAATCTCATATTTGGATAAAGTGGGAACTTCTCGCACAATGTAGCAATACGTGCACGAGCCTCGTCCTTTTTGCCTTCATCCGTTGGATTCTTCAATGTTAAAGCGATGATCGCAGCCACTTCTTTCATAGCTTCAACGTTAAAGCCACGTGAAGTAGCAGCTGGTGTACCAATACGAACACCACTTGTTACGAATGGGCTAGCTGTATCGAATGGAATAGTGTTTTTATTTGTTGTGATCCCAACTTCATCCAATAGATGTTCAGCTTCTTTACCCGTTAGGTTTAAATTACGAACATCGATTAACACAAGGTGGTTATCTGTTCCACCAGAAACAAGCTTTAATCCTTCAGCTGTAAGGGACTCAGCAAGCTGCTTAGCATTCGCAACAACATTCTCTGCATACTGCTTAAATTCTGGCTTTAATGCCTCCCCAAGAGCAACAGCCTTCGCAGCAATCACATGCATCAAAGGACCGCCTTGAACGCCTGGGAACATAGATTTATCTATAGCTTTCGCAAATTCTTCTTTACAAAGAATCATTCCACCACGAGGTCCACGTAGTGTTTTGTGTGTTGTAGTTGTAACAAAATGAGCATGTGGAACCGGGTTTGGATGCTTTCCTGTTGCAACTAATCCAGCAATGTGTGCCATATCCACCATGAAGTAGGCACCTACTTCATCTGCAATTGCACGAAGGCGAGCAAAATCAATGACACGAGGATATGCACTTGCCCCTGCAACGATCAATTTTGGTTTATGTTCTAATGCCTTGGCACGAACATCCTCATAGTCAATTACATTCGTATCTTCTGTCACACCATAGTCTACAAAATTATAAAGTGATCCAGAAAAGTTAACAGGGCTACCATGTGTAAGGTGACCCCCATGGGATAAATTCATTCCAAGAACAGTGTCTCCAGGCTTTAGAATCGCGAAGTATACTCCCATGTTTGCTTGAGCACCGGAGTGCGGTTGAACGTTAGCATGCTCAGCCCCAAACAATTCCTTCGCACGATCACGCGCAAGATCTTCAACGATATCTACACATTCACATCCACCGTAATAACGACGGCCAGGATAACCTTCTGCATATTTATTGGTAAGTACAGTACCCATTGCTTCTAGAACAGCTTCACTCACGAAGTTTTCGGAAGCGATCAATTCGATTTTGTTGCGTTGTCTTGCTAATTCTTTATTAATTGCTTCTGCTACTTGTGGATCTTGCTTAGTTAAATATTCAAACATCTCGTCATTCTCCTCCAAATGTATTATATTTTAAGGCCGTTCATAGACAGCACGGATGCCTCCAATAAGCTTAGGTCGTGTATAAGCCATAGTGATATGAGCATTCCCAATCTTACGAATAGATGGGCGCACGGGGATAGCAACGGGTCTTAGATGCATACCAATCAACGTATCACCAATATCGATACCTGCATGTGCAGCAATCTTCTCGACTAGAACAGGGTCTTTCATTTGCCCATAGGCAAACGAAGCCATAGCCCCACCTGCTTTTCTCACAGGAACTGCCGTTACCTCTTCTAACCCAAATCTCTCAGCCGTTTCCCTCTCCACCACCAATGCTCGGTTTAGATGCTCACAGCATTGGAAGGCAAGATGAAACCCAAGTGTGGATCTTTGGCGATCAAGCGCTGAATAGATGGCATCTGCGACATCTTCACTTCCTGCTGTACCAATTTTATGTCCTAACACTTCACTGGTACTTATCCCGATGACCAAAATTCGATTTGGACCTAAGGAAGCAACCTTAAGCAATTCCTGAACAACGGTCTCTACCTGCTGTTCAAGCTCCTGCTTATTACTTATCATATTTGGCCTCAATCGCTGTAATTTTTTCAATCCGGCGAGCATGTCTTCCACCGGCAAATTCTGTTCCAAGCCATGTTTTCACAATTTCAAGGGCTAACCCTGGTCCAATCACTCGTTCACCCATTGCGAGTACATTAGAGTCATTATGCTCTCTTGTAGCCTTGGCTGAAAATAAATCATGAACGAGTGCGCAACGAACCCCTTTAACCTTGTTGGCTGCAATGGACATGCCAATACCAGTTCCACAAACCAAAATTCCACGATCAAATTCTCCAGAAGCCACCTTCTCCGCAACCGGCAAGGCATAATCCGGATAATCAACCGATTGATCACAATCACAACCTAAATCTTCATACTCAATGTTTACTGATTCTAAATAAGCCTTGATTTCATTCTTTAAGTGGTAGCCACCATGATCTGCACCTAGTGCAACTTTCACAGCTCTCTCCTCCGTTTCCTAAAATAACACTCCTATTATACCCTACATTTTCTAATCCATATAGTATTTTTTCTTAATATTACTAAACAAATTATATATAATCGTTCGTGTTTACTGATGAACTATAAGAAAAGCTTTTATCG
>DATFAS010000151.1:0-5634 GCA_035254305.1 Bacillota bacterium | reverse complement strand
GTCCGTGGAGACAAGGAATAACTGGTTTGTTCTAATTTCTCCGTAATATGGGCACTACCCCAAAGATGGATCGTCTGATCACCAAATATTAACGATGTCTTTTTTGGATTTACATTCTGACTAATACTGGATAAATCAGGTAATCGACTGCGTAACTCAGATACAATTTCAGCTCGATGCGCTAAGTCCTTCGTTGCAGTAACAAGAATAAGCTGCTGCTCTCCCGATTCAAATCCAATGCGAGCAATGATGGTGCGAATCACACCAGTACGTTTCTTTTCATCATAGACAGATATTCCAAATTTCTCTAGTACTTGGCGTGTTATATCAATGATTTGGTTTGTCTGTGGATGTTGTACAGGACAACCACTCACATCAACTAAACGATGACTCGAGGGAGAATATAGGCCGGTGACCATCTTCCCATCATGCATTCCCACTTGTAGCTGTGCTTTATTACGATAGGCCCATGGCTCATCCATTCCTAATATAGGACGAATGGGTAAATCCTTAATTGTTGTATAACGATCGAATGCACCGCGAAAAATCTCTTCTTTTGCTTTAAGCTGTCCTTCATACGTAAGATGCTGCAATTGGCAACCCCCACATTGTTCATAAACGGGACAAGAAGGAGTTTGGCGCATCGGAGAAGCCGTCTTGATTTTTTTAACTGATCCTTCAGCATACCCGCGTTCAACCTTTATTATCTTGACCTCTACTACTTCCCCTACAATGGCTCCAGGTACAAAAACAGCTTTCTTTTTGTAATAACCGATTCCTTCACCGTTAATACCCATTCGTTTAATCGTCAACAAGATCTCTTGTCCTGGTTTCAGCAGAACTTGGTCCTGTTGCTTTGTTTTCAATCTATTCAAAACGGATCATCCCTTATCCTCTAAATTCATCTAATATGTATTATTACCCTAACCCACCATTAAACAGAATAGCAAGGAAAAGTTAGGGCTTGTGATGTTATCTAATTAATCAATAATTAGACATTGTTATACAGCTTTTTAATTTCTAAATGTCAAAAAAACTGCTACCATCCAACTATTTAGAGATACTACATGTCATTTTTTGATATAATAAGGTTACTATTCACAAGAGGAGACAATCATAACTATGAAATTCATAAGTACACGAGGAAATGTTAGCGAGATTGGATTTATCGATGCGGTCTTAATGGGACTAGCAGATGATGGAGGATTATTAATTCCAAATAAAATTCCGCAAATCCCCCAAGCAAAACTAAAGGAATTAGAGAAGCTTTCTTATCAAGAATTAGCCTATGAAATTTTCTCTTATTATATTGAAGGCGAAATTCCTGAAGCTGACCTAAAGGAGCTCATTCATCAAAGCTACTCTACCTTCAGAGATCCTGAAGTTACGCCTGTTCGTAAGATCAATGATCAGTTGTTTATTCTCGAACTTTTCCACGGCCCAACCTTTGCATTTAAAGATGTTGCCCTACAGTTTTTAGGGAATCTTTATGCTTATATTTCCAAGAAGCAAAACAAAATTATTCAGATTCTTGGAGCAACTTCTGGAGATACAGGCGCTTCTGCTATTGAGGGAGTAAGATCTAAAGAAGGAATTCGTATCTGTATTCTGCACCCTCACCAGAAGGTTAGTAAGGTTCAGGAATTACAAATGACGACCATTAATGACAAGAATGTATTGAATTTATCCGTTGAAGGAACATTCGATGATTGCCAGAGAATCATTAAGGAATTATTTGCAGATCTAGATTTCAAGACGAAATACCATCTGCGTGCTATAAACTCAATCAATTTTGCTCGCATCTTAGCCCAGATCGCTTATTATTTCTATGCCTATTTCCAAGTTTCCAAGCAGACAGAAGGAAAGAAGATTAACTTTAGTGTTCCAACCGGAAATTTTGGAGATATTTTTGCTGGGTATCTTGCTAAGAGAATGGGACTTCCAATCCATAAGCTCGTATTAGCTACTAATGAGAACAATATTTTAGAACGATTTATCCAAGAAGGGGTGTATCTGCCTGGACAATTCCATAGCACTTATAGTCCTTCTATGGATATCCAAGTAGCTAGTAACTTTGAACGCTATCTCTACTATTTACAAGGTGAAGATCCAAAGATCGTTTCTGCCCTAATGGACCAATTCAAAACCGAAGGAAAAATTGAGATTAGCAAGGAAAACCTACAAAAGGTCCAAGAGGATTTTGCTGCACATGGAGTTTTAGGTGACGAATGCTTACACATGATCAGCAAATACTACGGTGAATATAATTATCTGCTAGATCCTCATACTTCTTGTGGAGTTGCCGCTTATGAGAAATGTAATGACCAAGATGAGGTATGTATAACCCTTGCAACTGCCCATCCAGCTAAATTCAATGAATCAATTGAACGCTGCCATATCAACCAAAGCTATCCTGATCAGATTAATCAGCTTTTCGATAAACCACAGTATCAGGAAATTGTTGATGGCAAGGACGAAATTGTTCGTCGGCTTGAGAATTTTTTTAGAATCTAAATGAATGCAAAAAGGAGAGAACGATTCTCTCCTTTTTAATTTTTAATCTGCTTTATTTTCTTTTTTCTCTTGAACCTTAGCAAGTGGGTTAAAGTTTTCTCCGATGATTTTGAACGAATCCTTGCCTTCATTCAGCTCAGTCACAAATATATCCCAACTTGCAGCATTCACAGCAACAAGGAATAGACGATCCATAACATCAAGCTCAGTGATCGCTTCTATTTTCTTTACAATATCATCTGGAACAGCACCGAAGCGTTGCTCTAAAACATTAAGAAAATCCCTTTTATCCTCCGCTAAAGCCATATTCCGCATCATTTCTTCATGTGACATAGGTTTTTGCCCCTTCTACTACTTTTTAAATTATTATTAACATAATGAGCTCATAAATCCCAGTCTATAACCAAAAAATAGATTATTCATTATGATAAGAGCAGCAATAATCAGCCACAGTATGTACTTTTAATGAAAAACTTTCGTTAGCAGGCACGAAGAAAACTCCTTGATTATCAATTGTTTTCCAGTCTTGATCCTTTAATTTGTACTCCAGCTTACCTGCAAGAATCTCCATTTCTTCCTTCTGAGAAGTAGAAAATTCATATTCACCAGGGAGCATAATGCCTAATGTCTTTTTCGTTCCATCTTGAAAAACAACAGTCCTGCTTGTTACTTTCCCTTCAAAATAAACATTCGCTTCTTTGATAATATTAACATTTGTAAACTGTGACAAAATCATCAATCCTTTCGAGTTATTTTCTTAATTTATCATAAAGCTGTATAAATTTAAATCAAAAGTCCTTCTACAACAAAAGGAACCCTTCCAATCATTTTAATGATTCAAAGGGCGCAGTACCTAATTACAAATTCCTCTCCTCTTGCATCCACTCAATCTTACAGCGTTGTGTATGAGTGAATCCTTGTATTTCCGGAACAGTCATTCGCAAATAATATTTTCTTTTTAAGAAACGGTGAAATTCATGAGGAAAGGAAAGGCCCATAAAAATAAGCTTCTGCTGCTCTGGTGTCAAAGGATTTTCTTTGAGATATTGATTGAAAACCGTCTTAAATTGCTTTGGATCCCATCTTTTATCATGATCAAACATGTTGGTTATAAGATAATCGATATCCCTAGAAGGGAGATCATATTTTACAAATTCCCAGTCTATCACATAGATATCTGGTTTTCTATATAATAAATTACCTATATGAAAATCCCTATGGCAAAGAAACTGCTTAGTGAGATGTTTACTTTTCCACTGTATATAGGAAGGCAAGGAATCTAATCTTCGTTTTACGGCCCTACCTGCTTTAAAGAAAAAATCCATCGACTCCATAAGTATTTTTTTCTTTTCACAATCACTTTTCCTGTTTTCAATTTTCCACTTATCCAATTCATGCAGAACTTGTTCATATTCCAATTCCCATCTACTAACTCCAAACTGAACATTAGCCATAGAGGGTTGAAATCCTAACGATGAAAAATGGATCTTCCCCAACAATTTAAACAAACCATTCATATTGTATTCCTTCGACAACTTATACGGTTGGGCATTTATATACTGCTGTAATACGAAAAAACGACCATTTAGTTGAATATATAAACGCTTATTCGTGGTGGGGATGACAGCAGGGATCTTTATCCCTTTTTTTCTTAAATATCTCTCTGCCTCAAGGATAAATTGTAATCGAGGTTCATGAACATAAAAGCTCTTTAAAATATACTTCCCTTCAGGAGTATCGACTCTATATAAAACCGTTCTCTTATTCATTCTAATAGGAACATAACTACTTGCCTTTAAACCGTAGTGATCTTTAACTAATTGGCTACAGTCAAAGCTCATCGTTATGCTCCTTTCATTTCAGAATTTTATTCCGAATTTATTCATAAACCAATCGTCATCATATTTTCTACGGGCAAAATATGCCTTTCTTTGCTTAAGAATATTGCCTTCTAGAACTTCTTTCTCAATCCTGGCTATATCAGCATGTTTGGCTATCTGTTTACACTTTTCTATTCTATCTTCGTTTAGGTGGCTATATGCCGTTCTTAGCATGTTGAAATATAAGTCACTATAGGTTACGGAATAAGGGTGGGATTTCCTAAATAAATGTAGAATTTTACTCTTAGGTTGAACAAACAATTTGTATCCAAAGAGCCATGCTTTTAATGAAATTTCTATATCATTGTATCCCCAAACCTTAAAACCTTGATCATACCCGCCAAGATCCTGGAAAGTATCCTTTTTCATTGCAATACAGCAAGAACAAACAATGGGAGTTGCAAAAGGGTCACTCTTTTTTTCAGTATTCCAATGAACTGTAAAGTCTTTTTTTAGAGTCTGGCCATATCCTGTCACATTTGGCTTATGCATCGAAGCGATGCCAGGAGTTGTAATATCTGCTAAACCCCCAATAATGGGTTCAAGTAAATATTCAATCCACAAATCTTCGAATGTAACATGTGCATCACAAAAAATAAGATATTGACCTCTAGCCTTCTGTGCGCCTAGATTTCGTGCGCTGGCTGATCCAATCCCATTCGCCTTAATTACCATTATTCTCTCTACTTCTTTATGCGACGAAATGAAATCACAGCATCCATCGGTCGATTTATCCTCAACGATGACAACCTCAAAAGGATATTCCGTCCTCACACCGAAGGCGGAATCAATCGTTTTCCGAATGTTTTCTCCTTCATTTTTAACTGGGAAGATTAATGACACCAGTGGATAATTCTTTTGAATTGACATATTTTCACTCCTTAGATCCGACCAAACCGCTTTTTCGCTTCTTCTATCATATGATCACGTATTGGAGTGATGGCTGGTGAACGACTGATATTTTGATCGTGCCAGCGGTATTTAAGCAATACTTCTCTAATGGATCCAAATTTCGTATGAGCAAGCATACGTAGCCACATATCGTAATCTTGATGACGAGGATAATTTTCATTAAATAAACCAGTTTTAGCAAGTAGATTTTTTCGCACCATAACCGTCGAGCAAACAATAAAATTTTTCTTTAGTAGTTTGTTTACTTGCTCTTCTCGCGAAGTATTCTTCGGAGGAAGATATTGATACCAGGGCTCCCAGGCTCCACCCTTTAATCTAACAACATCAG
>DATFAS010000150.1:0-8588 GCA_035254305.1 Bacillota bacterium | reverse complement strand
CTTTGGAAGTTTGAGTAGGTTATCTGCCATTTCAATGTTTCCGTTGGTATATTTGGTGGTGTAGGATTGAGCCTTGTTCCGCTTGCTTTTAAACCGTGGTTGATCATTTTGCTTTTTAAAGAATCGGTCATACGCATCGGCTAAGTGCCGAACGGAAGTCTGAACAGCGATACTATCCACTGATTTTAACCATTCAAAGGTTTTCTTTAATGCTGGTAATTCAGAGGAGCACGTGTTGTAAGATAATCCTTTACCTGTTTGCTCGTATGTATCTTTCCATTTTGCCAAGAAGTAATTGAACACAAAGCGACAAGAGCCGATAGTTTGATTAATCAAATCCATTTGTTCTTGTGACGGGTAGATTCTATATTTATACGCTTTGTGTCGTAACATAATCTCACCACCATTTATAGAGGAATGTATGTTCCTATTATACTTGAATGGGTAGATTTTTACTAGTTTTAGTGTAAGTCGGATGAATCGACTTTGGATCACCCTCTTTCATCCAAAGTCGATTCATCCCCTCCCTTCACTATGCTTAGAGGAAGGGGTATTCTCGACTATTTATAATAAACTTTTTATTCATGATTTTTTAAGACACGAAAAAACTTTAGCTCAGCATCTTCAGATCCTTGAACCGGAAGCCCAGCTTCCATATTCTTTTTCGTATAAATCAAATTTTCCTTGGTAATCACCTCACCAGGTATGAAGATGGGGATACCCGGTGGATAAACCATCACAAATTCTGCAATAATCCTTCCAACAGATTCTTCAAAAGGAACCACTTCCGTTTCTGCATAAAATGCTTCACGAGGAGTCAATGCGAGTTTCGGAATGTCAGGCAACAAAACGGATGAATTAACCTTAGGATCAGCCTGATTTTTGAATACATCTGACATTTTTTGCAACGCATCAACTAGCTTCTGCAAGTCCTCCTCCGTATCGCCAGGTGTAATAATACATAAGATGTTATAAAGATCAGAGAGTTCAACCTCAATATTAAAGGCCTCACGAAGATAATTCTCAGAATCATAGCCAGTAATCCCAAGTTCCTTTACCGATATCAGAAGTTTTGTCGGATCCATAGTAAACGCAGCGTCTGTTCCTAAAATTTCTCGTCCTACACAGTAAAGGTGATCAATCTCATTAATTCTTGCCCGTGTTCTTTCGGCCAACCTAATAGTATTCTCGAGCAAAGTTCCCCCAACTGTAGCTAACCTTTTTCTGGCTACATCCAAAGAGGCAAGCAATAAGTACGAAGTAGACGTGGTTGTCAGCATGCTTAATGTTGCTTGGACACAATTATGTGATACCAGGTTCCCGCGTACATTCAAGATAGAGCTTTGGGTCATCGAGCCCCCTAGCTTGTGCATACTTGTTGCCGCCATGTCTGCACCAGCTTGCATGGCGGAAAGAGGAAGGCTATCATGAAAATGAATGTGGGCTCCGTGCGCTTCATCTACAAGTACTGGAATATGACGATTATGGGCGATGTGCACTATTTTTTTCAAATCCCCAGAAATTCCAAAATAGGTAGGGTTAATTACCAGCACAGCTTTTGCATCAGGATGATGAATTAAAGCTTCCTCTACAGATTCCGGCGTAATCCCGTGAGATATACCGAGACGAGGATCAACTTCAGGATGAATAAAAACGGGGGTTGCACCTGATATAACAATCCCACTCATGATCGATTTGTGCACATTGCGCGGGACTATGATTTTATCACCAGGACCGCATACTGACATGATCATGGTCATAATGGCACCGCTTGTCCCCTGTACGGAGAAGAAGGTATGATCTGCTCCAAATGCTTCAGCCGCTAAATCTTGAGCTTTTTTAATAATTCCTTTCGGCTGGTGCAAGTCATCCAATGGAGCAATATTAATCAAATCGATAGAGAGTGCACTGTCACCAATAAACTCTCGAAATTCAGGATCTACCCCTTTCCCCTTTTTATGGCCAGGGATATGGAATTGGATCGGATTTCTATTTGAATGTTCTTTTAACGCTGTAAATAACGGAGTTTGCCATTGGATAGACAACTTTTAATCCCACCTCTCAATTTTCTCTCTTTTAGTTTATTTCATCGAGCTCCATATTCCAGTTATAGTAAGAATCACTATGCTTGCCAAAAATACTCTACTTGCTCTTTAAACATAATATTTTCCACATCGAAAGATCCAAACTCACCGAAACTTAGAAACATCAGAATTGAATGTGAACATTTTCACATCTAATCGAATTTTCTTGGAACAAAACCGATTATAAAATGATATATCAAAACTTAGATGATCCAATTATTTATTTTATATATCATCCAATTAACGAGCAGTTTAACAAATGCCCAGTAAATAGGCGCAAAAATGTCAAAAGCATTGTAAGTGAGACAAAATAGAATCGTGACTTATTGGTCAATAAGAAAAGCTCCCTTTCGAGAGCTTATTTTCCGAGTATCCTTGCAAGCCCCGCGCCAATGAGAATCGCCCAAACCGCAGAACTGATGTGATAAATCGATAAATTGGATAAAGCAATGATAAATGTTGTTAATGAACTCAATGGATAGGCCTTTTCCCCAAAACATGATTGCAAATTTGATAGAAGTACACCAATGAGAGCAAATCCTGCTAGCATGGAAATGAGAGCTTGCGGTAAAGCTTGGACGAAAGGAACGACTTTCCAAGAAAAAATACCGAATATGATTATCGTCATTCCCGAGACAAGAGAGGCAACATATCGCTTTTCTTTTGACCCCGTATTTTCACTGGAGCAAATGGCTGTCATCATCCCGGCGATATTGGAACATTGCCCACCAAAGAAGGCAGTAATTAAAGAAAAAAGGCCGGTTCCTGTAACGACTGTCCGAATAGGCGGCTTATAGCCAGTTCTCTCCAATGCTCCAACAGCAACAGCAACATCATTACTTAAAATTAGCAAAGCCAATGGAAGCGCCAGACTCACTAGTACTGACCAATTAAATTCTGGATTTTGAATAGTTGGAAAAGAAAAGGTACTGCTATGCCCTTCCCATCCCAGTCCCCGTGTTCCCCAAAGCATGAGTAGCAAAACAATGATAGCTCCCAATGCCGGTGGGATTTGCCTGCTAAATTTTGCTAGAACAAAATAGCTGATGAGGGCCACTCCCCCCACAATCGGCATCTCCCTCACAGCTGGAACCATCCGAACTACATAACTCGCCACAAGCCCAGCCAACATTGCCGAGATGATCTCCTTAGGAACCCATTTAATCAGTTGATTAAAGATACCCGAAGTCCCTATGAAAATAATGAGCAAGGCTGACATTACATATCCGCCAATCATTTGCGAATATGCAAATTGGGATGTCACCGAAGATAAAAAAGCGATGCCTGTTAAAGAATGTCCGCCTGCAATCGGCATTCGGTACCAAAGGGACATGAGTATTCCATACAATCCCCCGAAGAAGTATACCGCAAACATCCAGCTTACTGACTGCTGAATTGAAAAGCCTCCTCGTTGAGCTGCTTCCAATAGCATTACGGCTGGACCCGTCATAATCAAAGTAGCAGAGATGAGCCCTGTAGACACACTCTGCAACGTTACACTGGAAAATAAAACATTTTGGATGTGTCCGGCATGATCTTGAACCTCGGTTTTACTTTGTAATTCCATCCCCATCCTCCTCAGTTTTCTATTTTTATTTGCCACGGGCTAGCCAAATCATAGATTTTGATAAAATCTTACCTATCCAATTTATGCATATCATCCATACCTAGTAAAAAAACTAAAAGCGCCCATCCTCAATTTCTTTAAATCAAACGAAATTCGGGATAAGACGCCATTGTCTTCAGGTTCATAACACTTCATTGTGTATTAGTTTATATCAGATCATTTCAATTTGGTATTCATTCATTTCAATTTGTAGGGCTTCCAGTACCCACGCATATGGATTCTCGCTTTTCGCTAATTCCTTCTGAAGACGATCGATATCAGATTGAAAATCTTTTAATATTCGGCAGCTTACTGCTAAGGGTGCTACTGAAACAAATTCTAATATAAGCGGAAGATAATCTGGAAGTTCCTCTGTTATTAAGGCAAAACCTGCTTCTTCATATAACTCTTTTAACTGGACAAGAGTTTCTCCACGTTCCTTCTCTTCGCCATATCTGGCATAAGTTAGGTAGAACGTAGTCACCGGATTAAAATCAAATGTATTGACGTAGGTAATGCCTAAATTCTTCGGAGATTGCCCCTCCAAATAATTTAAAAACAGTTCAAGAGGTTGCGATATTTTGAAATTTGAGAGTTGTCTCACTCCATCACGCAAGGCTGTCCAATCAAAATCCTCCTGATCCGGATATTGGAGAAGGAGTGACAATAATTGAAACACATCCTGGTGGTCACTTATTTCCAGTGGGGTGGTAGTTGATATTGACACTATGATAACCTCCTGCTTAATTTTCAAGCCAATCGACTTTCTTTAATTTTCTAACAGAGACATATACATCCCGTTGGTTTCCGATTGGCCCATAGTAGTTAAATCCATAGCTTAATTGTGCATAACCTCCTATCAACTGGGTCGGTTTCACATGAATCTTCGTTGGACTATTGTGGGTTCCACCGCGTTCATTCGTAATCGTGGACCCTGGAACATTAATATGTCTATCCTGTGCATGGTACATATACATCGTTCCGCGTGGCATTCTGTGACTGATTACGGCTCTTGCTACTACAACCCCATTCCGATTGTATACTTCAAGCCAATCATTATCCTTGATACCGATTTCCGCTGCGTCTTTGTCATTAATCCATACGTTGGGACCACCGCGAAATAAAGTTAGCATCAAGAGGTTATCCTGGAACATGCTATGGATATTCCATTTTCCATGCGGAGTCAAATATCGAAGCGTAATCTCTTTCTGGTCTGGAATCGGGCGACAATCATTATTTCCAAACAAATGTTTCGGAAGTGTTGGTTTATAGACTGGCAAGGCTTCACCATACTCCAGCATAATTTCATGATCGATATAAAAATGTTGTCGTCCTGTCAAGGTTCGGAAAGGGACTAAACGCTCAATACTCGTTGTAAACGGTGAATAGCGACGGCCACTCTTATTGGAACCCGTAAATATCGGAGTTGGAATCACTTCTTTCGGTTGAACGGTAATACTTTCAAAAGTAAATACATCTGCTCCACGATCTTGCGCCAAGTCTTTCAACTCTAATCCAGTTTTCTTCTCCTCTGCTTCCCACGCCTTAATAGCCAATTTACCGTTTGTTGCGCTAGAAAGTCTGAGAACAGCTTCCGAAGCTTGACGTCCCGTTTCTATGGATGGCAGCCCCTCGCCTACTCCCGGAGTTTGAATTTTCCCATTGATTTTCTTAAGCTCTTCATATTCAATAGAGACAGAATAAGAAATACCATGGGCACCAATCGGATTCGTTTCAAGTGATGGACCTAAAGCAATAAACTTGTCGTAGATTTTTGTATAATCTCGTTCTACGATGCTGAACCGAGGCATCGTTTTGCCTGGAATGGCATCAACATCGCCTTTTTTCCAATCACGGACACGACCAAACGGCTGAGCAATTTCATCTGGCGAATCGTGGAGCAATGGTGATGCAACGATATCTTCCTTCGGATCAGGCAAGTACTTTTTGGCCATTTCACTAAAGTGTTTTGCTAAATGTTTAAATATATCCCAGTCTGATTTCGCCTCCCATGGAGGGTTAATCGCAGGATTGAATGGATGCACAAAAGGATGCATGTCCGTACTGTTTAAATCATGTTTTTCATACCAGGTTGCGGCTGGAAGTACAATGTCCGAATAGAGTGCGTTTCCTGCCATACGAAAGTCAAGGCTTACATAAAGATCAACTTTACCTATCCCTGCTTCATCACGCCAATTCACTTCTTCCGGTCTTACCTCTCCATCTTCAGACAGCAATCCGTTGGAAGCACCAAGCAAATGCTTTAGAAAATACTCATGTCCTTTCCCTGAACTTGAAATCAAGTTGGATCTCCAGATGAACATTTGACGCGGATAGTTCACCGGATTGTCAGGGTCTTCCACGGCAAAATGCATTTTCCCCTGTTTCAACTGATTAGCTACATATTGGGTCACTTCATCATTAGTTTGGGCCCCTTGTTTTTTCGCATCCTCCACTAAAGTCAACGGATTTCGGTCAAACTGCGGATAGGACGGCATCCATCCCAGACGTGCAGCCAATACATTATAGTCAGCCGGATGTTGATATCTAGGCTTATCCACGGTAGGTGCGGTTAACTCACTAAGCGGGATATCCTCATATCTCCACTGATCGGTTGCAAAATAAAAGAAGGAAGTCGCATTTTGTAAACGCGGTGTACTCCAATCGCGAGCAAAGGCGATATTGGACCAGCCTTCAAGCGGTCGGAGTTTTTCCTGACCCACATAGTGCGCCCACCCTCCGCCATTGACTCCTTGAGTTCCGGTTAAAATTAATAGGTTAAGTATCGATCGATAAATTGCATCACTGTTATACCAATGGTTAATACCACAACCCATGATAATCATGGATTTTCCATTTGTATCTATCGCGTTTTGTGCAAATTCTGTAGCAATTTTAATGACTAGATCTTTTTTAATTCCAGTTTCTTTTTCCTGCCATGCCGGGGTGTAGGCTTGTTCATCTAAATAACTGTTTGCATACCCGGATAACCCAAGTCTTCCAACCCCATAATTCGCTAGCATGAGATCGAATACAGTCGTTACATACATCGTTTTGTTTTTATTGACTATTCGCTTGACTGGAATTTCTCGTTTGACTACACCGCGTGTATCTTCATCAAAATAAGGCAAATTAACGTGCAAGATCTCATCATGAGAACCTAGTAGAGTCATTTTCGGATTATATGGATCTCCATCCTGGTCTTCCATCTTTAAATTCCATTTCCCTTTGTCTCCCCAACGATGCCCGATACTCCCATTCGGTACAACCATTTTTTCCGTTTGCTCATCTATTACGAGTGGTTTCCACTCTGCTTGGTTCAAAGGCAGGTCAAGGTCACTTGCCATCAAGAATCGATCGGTTACGTAATCCTTTCCTTTTTTCTTAAGGGTAATTAAATACGGCAAATCCGTGTATTGTTTAGAGTAATTCAAGAAATACTCTGTTGGATTATTAATATAAAATTCTTTTAAAATCACATGTGTCATAGCAGAAGCTAACGCCCCGTCTGAACCAGGCTTAATCGCCAGCCAACTGTCGGCAAATTTTACATTTTCAGCATAATCAGGGCTGATTGCCACCACCTTAGTCCCTCTGTAGCGTACTTCTGTCATAAAATGAGCATCGGGCGTCCTTGTCATCGGCACATTGGATCCCCACATCATTAAGTAACTCGAATTGAACCAGTCACTACTTTCCGGAGAATCGGTTTGTTCACCCCAAACTTGAGGAGATGCCGGCGGCAGATCGGCATACCAGTCATAAAAACTCAGCATTGGGGAGCCAAGAAGGGAAAGGAATCGAGATCCGGATGCATAACTCAACATGGACATGGCTGGAATAACTGTAAATCCGGCAATTCTGTCTGGCCCATAAGTTTTAATGTTATAAATGGTTGATGCAGCAATAATTTTGGAAACTTCATCCCAATCCCCACGAACAAATCCCCCTTTGCCGCGGGCCTGCTTGTATTTGCTGGCCTTTTCCTTGTCCTCAACGATGTTTTTCCAGGCTTCTACCGGATCTTTTGTCTTATGAAGCTCCTCTCTCCACAATTCCAGCAATGTATTACGAACATAGGGGTATTTCACCCGAAGCGGGCTATACACATACCATGAAAAACTAGCACCACGTGGACACCCCCTTGGCTCAAATTCTGGCATATCCGGTCCACAACTTGGATAATCCGTTTGTTGGTTTTCCCAGGTGATTATCCCGTTTTTTACAAATACTTTCCAACTACATGATCCTGTACAATTCACACCATGGGTTGTTCGAACAACTTTATCATGCTGCCATCGGTTCCTATAAAGCTGCTCCCATTCTCGATCCTTAGGATCCAATTCGCTCCATCCATCCGAAAATTGTTCTCTTTTTTGGAAGAAACTGAGTTTTTTCATAAAGGGTGATCGGCTTCTTGTCATCTTTTTTCTCCTCTTCCACACGTCATTTTTAATCAGTTTTTAAATGACTTGACAATGTTTACGATAAACCTTATTAATGAGAAATGGTTGATCCACTTACCCCTTTTTTCCCTCATCCAATTTTCTATACAGTGGAAATAAATTTCTTATAATGACGGTGAATATGATAGAATGGAAAGCTGATAAACAAAGGTGATATCCATATCTATGAGCAAATTTCTAACACCAAAGGAACAACGGGAGGGACGATCCGTAGTGAGGACATAACGATTTATTTCTCGTTAAAAGCACAAAAACGCACCCCTATCAAATGGTAATGATAGGGGTGCGTTCTTGTGCCTGATGTATTTCTTGTTCCATGATGAAATCATCAGTTTCATAGAGATTAGCTCCAGTGCCGAATCATTTAGGTGTATAACACTTGATTCTAATTAAGATAATTTTACTTATCCACTTTATGAACAGTAAAGGACC
>DATFAS010000149.1:0-30550 GCA_035254305.1 Bacillota bacterium | reverse complement strand
TTTGTAGCATGATCACCAATTCTCTCCAGATAATGGGTAACAAATAAAAATTGGGTTCCCTGATCTACCGTAGCTGGATTGTTCTTCATAATATCGATCAACTCATTATAAAGGTGTTTATATAAAGCATCGACCTGATGATCATCCTGTGAAATTTGATAGCACTTATCTATATCCCGATCAATGTAAGCCTTTAATGCATCGCGAACCATCATTTGTGCTAATCCAGCCATTTTTGGAATATCAATTAACTGTTTTACATAAGTTTCATTCTTTAAACGAACCGTTGCCTTCGCAATACCTACTGCATGATCCGCCATTCTTTCCAAATCCGTAACAACCTTGAGTACCGTTGCAATTCTACGCAAATCACTAGCCATCGGCTGCTGAAGGGCGATCAAGCGGAAACAATCCTTTTCTAAGTCGAGGTACAATTGGTCAACTTGATCATCATTATCAATAACCTTTTCTGCAAGATCTATATCTCTTTCTACTAGTGATTTTACAGATAAATGAATCGCTTCCTCTACTAGAGAACCTAGGGTAAGCAAACCTTGATGAAGCTTTTCTAGCTCATCTCGAAACATATGTCTTCCACTCATTATAACAATTGCCTCCCTATCCGAATCGTCCGGTAATATAATCTTCAGTACGTTTATCCTTAGGTGATGTAAACAATTGATCCGTTGCTCCATACTCCACTACTTCACCATTTAAGAAGAAGGTGGTAAAATCAGAAGCCCTTGCAGCTTGTTGCATATTATGTGTAACAATAATAACTGTATACATATGCTTCAATTTTTGGATTAATTCCTCTACACTTGCTGTAGAAATAGGATCCAACGCTGAAGTTGGTTCATCCATAAGAATGATTTCCGGTTCAACCGCAAGCACACGAGCAATCACCAAGCGTTGCTGTTGTCCTCCAGAAAGCCCTTTTGCAGATGTATGCAGTCGATCCTTCACCTCTTCCCACAAGGCCGCCTTACGTAAACTCTCCTCCACTAATTGATCCGTTATCTTGCGATCCTTCAATCCGTGGATACGAGGACCATAGGCTACATTGTCGTAGATAGACATGGGAAAAGGATTCGGGCGTTGGAATACCATCCCCACTTTTTTCCTTAATTGTACAATATCTGTTTGCGGGTGATAAATATCCTGACCATCTACTTCAATCTTTCCTTTAATTCGAACTCCTTGTATTAAATCATTCATTCTATTAAGAGTTCGCAAGAAGGTCGATTTCCCACACCCTGAAGGCCCAATAAGTGCAGTTACATGGTGACTTTCAAAATTAAGATTAATATTATATAAAGCTTGATTTTCTCCGTAATATAAATTTAGATTCTCTACATTGACTAGAGGACTTTTATCCATAGTTTTTTTCCTCTCTATCCAAATCGGCCTGTAATATAGTCTTCCGTTTGTTGTTGGTTCGGAGTCGTAAACAATCGTTTGGTATTGTCCACTTCGATTAATTCTCCCATTAAGAAAAAGGCTGTCTGATCAGAGATGCGAGCTGCTTGCTGCATATTGTGTGTAACAATGACAATGGTATAATCCTTCTTTAATTCGAAAATCAATTCCTCGATCTTGGCTGTAGAAATGGGATCTAACGCAGATGTCGGCTCATCAAGTAACAATACAGAAGGATCAAGTGCTAATGTTCTAGCAATACATAATCTTTGCTGTTGCCCACCTGAAAGGGCTAAGCCTGAGTCATACAATCGATCTTTCACTTCATCCCATAAAGCAGCCTTACGCAAGCAATTCTCCACAATTTCATCCAAATTTTTCATTCCATGATAACGAGGACCAAAGGCCACATTCTCATAAACCGATTTATAGAATGGATTAGGCTTCTGCCATACCATTCCAACACGTCTTCTTAATTCCCCTAGATTCGCATCCGTCCCATTAATATCTTTTCCTTCAAACCAAATTTTCCCTGTAACTCGTGCACCATCCACTAAATCATTCATCCGATTGATGGATCGAAGATAGGTCGATTTCCCACACCCTGAAGGCCCAATTAAGGCACTAACTGTGTACTTAGGGAAAGTCAATGAAATGTCCTTCACTGCATGCTTTTCACCATAGAAAACGTTAAGGTCCTCTGTCATCAAGCCAATTTCGTCCGCTTTACTCATTCTCTTCCCTCACCTTCTGTATACTAAGATGCAGTCAATCTCTTGTAAATCCAACGGCCAAACCAACGTGCGAATAAATTAAAGAACAGAACCGTTATAACAAGAATTGCAGATGCACCATCGGCAACAGCTCGAACGTCAGGGATTAATCCCTCACTATTCACCTTCCAAATATGAACAGATAATGTTTCTGCAGGCCGGAATGGATTAAGTGGTGATGCCGGATGGAATATATTCCAATCAGAAAAGTTCAAATCAGGTGAAGACATTCCCGCAGTAAACAACAGGGCTGCCGCTTCTCCAAAGATTCTTCCTGCGGCTAATATGGCACCGGTAAGAATTCCTGGCAATGCTACGGGCAATAAAACTTTACGGATAGTCGTCCAATGAGAGATCCCCATGGCAAGACTTGCTTCCTTTTGTTCCTTTGGAACACTTCGCAAAGATTCTTCAACTACTCGAACTAATAAAGGTAAATTAAAAACAGTGAGGGCAAATGCTCCTGACAGAATCGAATAGCCCCATCCCAAGACATTTACAAAAACCATTAAGCCAAAAAGACCAACTACAATGGATGGAAGAGATGACAATACTTCGATACTGAGACGAATCACATCCGTGATTTTATTCTTAGGAGCATATTCAGCAAGATAAATGCCTGCACCAAGCCCAAGAGGGACGGTAATAATCATGGTTAATACGAGCAAATATAAGGAATTGAACAATTGCGGACCAATCCCTCCTCCTGCTTTCATAGTCTCTGGTGGACTCGTAATAAACTGTAAATCAATTCTCGAGAAACCATGGTATAGAATAAAGGCTAATAAACCAAAGAGTATACACACAATAATAAAAGCAATGGCGTATAGGATGAAGGTAGCGATCCTGTCTACTATTCTTGAATCCATCGTTTACATTTCCCTCCTTTTTCCAATCCACCGAATCAATAAAATAAACACAAATGTCATAATCAATAGTAATAGGCCCATAGACCATAGCGAATTGTTATAGGCAGATCCCGCAATGGTATTTCCCATATTCAAGGTGATTCCACTGGTTAACGTATTAGCTGGGTCAAGAATAGAAGTTGGCATCTTTGGGGTGTTCCCAATGACCATCTGAACAGCAAGTGCTTCACCGAATGCTCGCGCCATCCCCATTATGATCGCCATTAATAAACCAGATAATGAAGATCTTAATACGATAATTTTCCATATCGTCTGCCATCTCGTCGCACCTAATGCTAAAGAAGCTTCTTTTAAATCACGGGGTACTCTACGAATCGTATCCACCGATAAACTTGTAATAGTTGGTAAAATCATAATAGTAAGTACTAAAATTCCGGCAAGTAAACTAAACCCTAACCCACCAAAACTATTTCGTAAAAAGGGAACAATGACACTTAATCCAATAAATCCATATACAACAGAAGGAATTCCTACAAGGAGCTCAACAACAGGCTGTAATATCTTCTGTCCCCATCCTGGTGCAATTTCGGTCATAAAGATCGCTGCACCAATACCAAGTGGAGAAGCTAGGAGAGCTGCACCAATGGTGACCACAAAGGAGCCTAAAATGAACGGTAATGCCCCAAACTCAGCAGGCTCTCCCTCTGGATTCCAGTTTATATCGGTCAGAAATTGTGTGATATTAACTCCATTAACGAAAAAGGTGGTCAAACCTTTAGAGGCTATAAAATAAACAATAGATAGCGTAACAAGAATTAATATAGCTGCACAAACCAACGTTATGGTTTTTCCAATTCCTTCCGTTTTCCAATTTTGACATGGTTTCAATGTAATGACCCCTTCTTTTTATGTTTACAAACTTCATTAACCTTCATTAACTATACAAGCCTCGTGTAAATTAATTGTTTAAGAAATGTTAAGATATTGTTAAGGAAATGGAAACGCTACAAAGCCCAAATATTGTTATAGTATTTAGGATGTGACCTCAAATTTATACCCTTTTCCACGAATCGTTCGAATGTATTTTGGCTGCTTGGTATCCAGTTCTATCTTTTCTCGTAGATGGGAAATATGAACGTCCACAATTCGAGAATCCCCAGCAGAATCATAGCTCCATACATCTTGTAAAAGTTGATCTCTCGTCAGCACTGTCCCTTGATTTTTAACTAGGTGGAGTAACAACTCGAATTCCCTACGAGTCAAATTAAGCCTCCTGTCACCAAAAGCCGCTTCATAATTTTCAATTGATAGTTTAAGTGGCCCGACTTGAAAAGAGGTATCTGCAAGCTGATCTATTGTAGTTAATTTTGTTCTACGCAGAATAGCCTTGATTCTAGCCATAACCTCACGGATATTAAACGGTTTCGTAATATAGTCATCAGCCCCTAATTCAAGGCTCAGAACTTTATCGAAGAGATCATCTTTCGCAGTCAGAATAAGAATAGGAGTATAAATTCTCTCCATCCGTAGCGCCTTACATATTTCGATTCCATCCATCCCAGGAAGCATCAAATCTAGTAAAATAAAGTTTGGCTTTTCCGTTTGAACCAGGTTTAAGCCTTCTAGTCCATCCGTAGCCGTAGTAACGGTATACCCTTCCTTTTCTAAATGGAAAGTAAGCAAAGTTACAATCGATACATCATCTTCAATGACTAGAATCTTTTCCATCCTTACAATTCCCCTTTAAGTGCTTCCAATAAAATCGGAGCCTCCTTCATGCATGGTAAAACCAGTTGCACCTATGCGGATAGGAATTCAGTTAAGGACTTATACTTTTCTATCCGCAAAAAAGAGTACACAATGAAGTGTACCCTTATTGTATTTCTTTATTTTAACGATTCATTATTTAGCAAATATTAAGCAAATGTAAAAAACATGTGAATTTAAATGAAGTGTTTTCATATTTTAACGAAAATAAAAGCCTCTATTTTAGAGGCTACACTTCTCTATTTTCTCTTTTAAATCGAAAATTATAGCAAATTCATAATATGTAGGACCCATCCTACATACCATCCAAATTCTAAAGCAATCCATACTTTCACAATTGACTTGATCCATACCGGTTGAGAATTCCAATGATTCAATTCTTCTACTTGCGACTGGTTAGGTACGGAAGACACCTGCTGATTTACACTGCTTTGCATCTTTATCCCTCCTAATGAATATGAATCCTCTGAATTCATTTCCTGCTGCTTATCATTATGGCAGATTAATGTGAAGTAATTGTAAATCATAGATGAAGATTTTGTAGAAATCATATTGGAGTCCGATTTATTCTGCGCCTTGTAATATCACGGGATACGATTAATGCACCCCCTTAAGGGGTGCTTCCATCTATTATCTATTCTTTTTGTTCCTGTTCCTTCAATTGAAGCAATAAGTGTTTAATCTGCACTAATTCTCCTTCAATTCGGTGAAGATGGCTTTGCATATCATCAATCTCTTGCTCAGCCTTATAATTTATTGCAAAATCGATAATCGACTCATGTTTATCTCTAGCAGCCTGTCTATTTTGGCTCATCATAATGACAGGTGCTTGAAATGCAGCCAAAAAAGATAAGCAAAGATTGAGTAAAATAAATGGCGCCTCATCAAAGTGATAGGTAAAAGGAAGTACATTCCAAATCGTCCAAGCCAAGAGAATTACACTAAACCAGAGGATAAACTTCCAGCTTCCGCCGAATACCGCCATTCGATCAGCAAGTTTATCAGACCAGCTTGTTTTCTTGGAATACTCCTCATCTAAATGGCTGAGAATTTGACTTTCATAGCTATCTACTAAACGATCAATACGATGGGCATCTTTTTTGTTAAGTTCAATATCAAATCCTTGGATAATTGAAGCATCATCATTCTCATGTGCCTTCACATGGAATATTTTTTTTTTGCTCATTTTATTCCCTCCGATGGTACTCTACGAGAGATACTTAAAACAACTCCCACACTAAACATAGAGATAAGCAATGATGTTCCCCCATAGCTAATAAATGGTAGCGGTACTCCGGCAATCGGAATGGACCCAGTTACCCCTCCAATATTCATCAGAGCTTGAATGGCAAACATACTTACAATACCGATTCCCGTAAGGATACTAAACAAATCCTTCGTCCTATAAGTAATGAAAAGAATACGATTAAGGAAACAAATAAAAAAGATGATAAAAAGAAAACATCCGATAAAACCTAGTTCTTCAGCAATTACAGGAAATATAAAATCAGTCTGTGGATAAGGAAGATACATGTACTTCTCAATACTTTTACCAAAGCCAACTCCCCATATTCCTCCATGACCAATGGCATATAGCGCCTGACTTAGTTGATAGCCATCACCAAGTCCATTTAACCCATCGTTCCAAGGATTCAAGAAAGTCGTAATTCGTTTAAGGCGATAAGGGGCTGAGACGGCTATAACAACCAAACCAACCAGAATAGGAATACATATGATACCTAAATGCTTCAATTTTGATCCACCTGTGAAAATAATAAATCCAGCAGTAAACAATAAAATAATGGCAGAACCAAAAGCGGGTTGTGCAGCAATCGCAAGAAAGAAGGTAAGGGTTACCACCAATGCTGGTAACAAACCATTCGTCCATACCCGAAACGCTTCCTTCTTTTTAGCAATTAATCCTGATAAATAGAGTACCAACCCAAGCTTTGAAAATTCTGCTGGTTCGAAGGATAGCGGACCCAATCGAATCCAACTACGAGCTCCATTTAACTTGTGGCCTAGTGGTGTGAAAACCAACAATAAGGCAAGAAAAGAGATAATTGCAATCGTTGCAAAATAATCCCTATAAACATGGGCTGGTACATTCATAGAGATCAATAAAAGTATAACTCCAAGTATCCCCCACATGACCTGTCTTCTAAAGAAATATAAAGCATCATTATAATTAGGCGTAGAATATCCAACAATATAGCTGGCACTATAAACCATGATAATCCCAAAGCCGACTAAAGCAAATGTCATAATCAATAAAACAAAATCCGGCATTCCCCTGCGCAAATAGGTCACCTTCTTTTAATCATACTAACCTGTTCATTATACGAGGAAAATGTGGCAAGACTTTGTCCAAACCATGTCAAAAGTCTAAAGAACAAACAAAATGATTACATTTTTTTATTCTTATATGCTTTAAATATAAATAAATAAACCCAACCAGCAAATGCCCCAGATATGACAAAGAGGGATAAATAAAAAAGAAAAGTAACCGACTCTTGATCCCCTGAGTCAAAGCTAGACGAAATTTTGAGAGCAAACAGTGTGAAGAGTAATCCTAACGCAATGAATACGAATGCAATGTATATTCCGATTCCACTTCTTCTCATCTTCACATACTCCCCTTATCATCCCGTGAATCCTTAGGTAAACAAAGCACAAATTCTGTACCAACACCCAGCATACTTGTAACTGTAATCGTTCCATGATGCAGTTCCATTAAATTCTTTACAATCGAAAGCCCTAGGCCAACACCACCTAAGAGACGATCTCTTGATTTTTCACTTCGATAAAATCTTTCCCAAATAAGCGGAAGCTCTTCTTGAGCAATACCAATACCCGTATCTTTAAGTCTAATTTCGATCCACTCCTCCCTCTCCTTAAGAATAATGAACAATTGCCCTTCCTGCGGAGTATAGCGAATAGCATTATCCAATAAATTGAACAATACTTGTTTGATCCTTTCAGGGTCACATACAGCATGAATATCACAAGTAGGAAGATTCATTTCTAGACTCAAAAGTTTTTCATTCATCATAGGCGTAAAATTGTCTATCGTTTCAGTTATTAACCCCTTAACATCGCACAGTTCCTTATAAATAATAAATTGGCCATTTTCGATTTTGGAAAAATTAATTAAATCACCAACCATTTTCAAGATACGTTGGCTTTCTTTTTCGATAATCGTTAGATACTCAATCTTGATTTTTTCATCCTGATATAAACCCTGTTTCAGTGCAATACTGTATCCTTGAATATAGGTTAAAGGTGTGCGGATCTCATGTGAGATATTAGCTAAAAAGTCATTTCTCGTTGAATAATAACGGTATAATTCATCCGATAAATCATTAATCGCACGATAAATATATGCAATTTCATCATGCCCCTGGATCCGTTCCTTCTTCAATAGTTTAGGTTTTGTCCCCGACATACCTCTTATCAACTGTGCAATTTCTACCAAAGGTTGCCCCAAGCGATTACTTAAAAATGTAGTAAGTCCAATTGCCATTAGAATAGCTCCTACTATCGTCAACAGGAATACATATTTTAGTTTTTGTTTAGCATAACCTAATAGTTTGGCATTATCATACAGGAGGACAGCTGCCACATTAGTAACAGAATTCTGAATCGGGATACCCACCCAAATCCCATTAAGGGAATAAAAGGGGCTAAATTCCAGCCTTTGTATACTTTGACCACGAAGTAACCTTTGTTCTTCAACCTCTGAAACCTGAAGCTCCAACGGCATACCTGAATTAAATATAATTTTTCCGGTATTGTCGATTAATCGAACTCCTTCTTTACTGATTTGGGATAATTCTTCTCCCGCTTCAAATACTTGATTTTCATTGTGTAAATTGGCAATCAGAACTGAGTAGTGCTGACCCTTTGCCTTTAGATCTTCAATAACAGAATCTCCGAACAAATTACTAAATAATTGATAAAACACATAAGTTAATGGAATAAGCAGCACAAAAAATGATACAAAAATAGAAATCCCCATCTTGACTACAATACTGCGCATTCTCATCACAAGCTACTGCCTTCACTAGTAAATTTGTATCCAACACCCCAAATGGTTTCGATTCGATCTGATTTTCCACCGAGCTTTTGAATTTTGCTGCGAATACGCTTAATATGAGTATCAACCGTACGTACATCACCATCGTAATCATAATTCCAAACCTTCTCTAACAAATATTCTCTTGAGAATACACGATCTGGATGACCAGCTAAATAATTCAACAGATCAAATTCCTTCGGAGTTAGCAGGAGTGGTGAACGATTGACAAGGACTGTTCTTGCTTGTTCATTGATCTGCAGCTCATCACTTTGCAGGATTTTATTGTTTCGTTGAGGTAACGAATAATTCGATCTTCTTAAAAGAGCTGACACCCTTGCGATTAGTTCTTCTGGTAAAAAAGGCTTCACCATATAATCATCAGCCCCACCCCATAACCCCTGTACACAGTCCTCTTTCTGGTCTTTCGCCGTTAGCATCAGAATCGGTAGGTTAGGATTCGTATGGCCACTGCGAATCTGTTTACATACCTCAATCCCACTCATGTAGGGCATCATCCAATCCAAAATCACCAAATTAATAACGTTCTTATTAATAATATCAAGGCATTCTTGCCCTGATTTCGCCTCCATGACATGGAAACCATGATTTATCAAAAAAAGCTTTATTAAACTTCTCATCTGAAGTTCGTCATCTACAATCAGAATTTGATCAGAGTCCAAGATGATCACCTCAATTCCAACTAGGATATTATATTTTTATTGTATCAGGTCTATTTGTCCAATCTGTGACAGTCTTCAAATTTGTTAAACTTCCTATTTCAATATATTTGCATTTTCTATCTCTAAAATGTATTACTGGAAACGTGACCTACATCACAGTGATTGAAAAATAGAAACAGTATACTAATTTTTAAAAAGGGAGGGAACACATTTGCTTTACTTTGCTTCATTAACATTGGTCCTTATACTTGTCCTATTCGTTACCATGACGATCGCATTTATGAATAGAAAAAACGAAAAAGCAGTGAAACAATTCCTTTTCTTTTGTGTTTTTCTTACCTTCATAACAGCAGCCGCAATGTTTTATTATGAACCAACGGTATTCAAATCAGTAATATGAAATCGAAAATAGCAGCCCTCTGGGCTGCTATTTTCATTAACTCATTATACTGATTGAATCATTCATTTGTGGTAAGTGAGGCTCATTTGTGTTGGGTTCTGGTGTTAACTTCCTTACAAGGATTCGATTAATTCTGAAATGGTCGACTTCTGTAATAACGAATTCGAAGTCCTCGAATTCAACCCTTTGGTGTACTTTTGGTGGGCTTTCTACTTTAGAATAGACCCAACCACCAAGGGTATCAATCTCGTCCGTATCTATATGAAAACCGAAGAAATCATTTGCTTCATCAATAAGTAGAAGTCCATCAACAGAATAAACATCATTTCCTTTATGCTCAATTGGTTGACATTCCTCATCGAATTCATCATGAATTTCTCCGACAATTTCCTCAATAATATCTTCAATCGTTAATAACCCAGCTGTACCACCATATTCGTCAATTACAATCGCAATTTGTGATCTCTTTTTCTGCATCATCTTCAGAAGAGAGCTAATCGACATCGTTTCAGGAACGGTGATGACACTTCGAGTCATTTCTTGAAGATTTCTACTGTGGCCTTTCACAGTAGATGTAAATAAATCTTTAATATGAACAAATCCAATGATATTATCCTTATCGGGGTCACACACGGGATAGCGTGTAATCTGTTCACACACAGCAATTTCAAGATTTTCCTCAAAGGTGTTCTGTGCATATAAACAAACCATATCTGTCCGAGGAATCATAATTTCTCTGGCATTACGTTCAGAGAAATCAAATATATTATCAACAAAGGCAAGCTCGGTTTGGTCAATATGCCCACTCTTGAGGCTCTCTTCCATCAAAATCCGAATTTCCTCTTCAGTATGTGCTGCCTCATGTTCAGAAGCTGGCTGAATACCAAGTAAACGAAGGAACCAGTTGGCTGTATTGTTTAATAACCAAATAAACGGATACATGATTCTATAAAATCCTATAAGCACTGGAGCAGACCACATGGTCACTCCCTCGGACTTCTGAATCGCTATTGATTTTGGTGCTAATTCACCTAGTACAATATGAAGAATGGTTATCACGGAAAAAGCAATCGTAAAGGAAATCGTATGAATGATACTCTCTGATAAACCAACAGTAGAAAGTATGGGCTGAATCAATTCAGCAATTGCCGGTTCTCCAATCCAACCTAAGCCAAGAGATGCCAGAGTAATTCCTAGTTGAGTAGCAGATAAATAGCCATCTAAATTCTTAGTTAGCTCCTGGGCATATTCTGCTTTCGTATTTCCTTCCAACACCAAAGCTTCAAGCCTTGAACTTCTAACTTTCACCATGGAAAATTCTGCTGCTACAAAAAAGCCATTTAATAGAACAAGGAAAAACACAAGGAAAAGATTAAATAACGCGGGCTCTGGGTCCAATTGTTTTCTATTTACTCCTTCTTCTTTCTTGGAGTAAATAGATTACACCTCCTTAAAATTTAAAATACTTCTACATATCTATTCTAAGGGATTTTAGTTATACCTCCAAAGTTCATATCACTACAACCGTGTTCATTCTAGTCCAAATTCGACGATTCTGTTTACAGAAGAGCACTGTAAGTTATCTTTTCACCTGATTTATGGCTTCTAGCTACTTCTCGTAAAAAGGGTTAAGGTGAACCAATACCTCCTGAACACTCTCATCTTGATTCATGATTGTCTGTTTGATCTTTTTGGAGATATCATGGCCTTGCTGGATCGATAATGTTGCAGGTATACTTACCCTGATATCCATAACGATGTAATGACCATGTTCTCTAGCACGAAGGCGATCCACTCTGCAAACTTCTGGAATCGTACTTACGGTTTGGATATATTCTTCAATTCTTTCTTCTTCCAAATTTTTTTCCATCAAAATATGCGTTGATTCACTCCCAATATGCACAGCCAACTTAAACACCAAAATCGATACGATGATGCCTGATATGGGGTCCCCATATTTGAGGATTTCAAGATCTTGCTGAACACCAATTAATGCTAGTCCGATTCCAAGCATGGCAGCGATCGATGCATAGACATCTGCCAAGTGATCATACGCAGTTGCGATTAAACTTTTGCTATTTGTCCTTTTCCCAACTCGTATACAATAAATATATAAGCTCTGCTTTAATAAAACAGAGAAAAGTGCCACAATAAAGGTAATCATATGAACTTCAGATGCAGGATGAAATAACGATAAGATGGATTGATAGGCGATAACAATCGCACTCAGGCCAAGAATAATCCCCACCCATCCAGATGCAATAACTTCTGCCTTGCCATGTCCATAAGGATGGTCCTCATCTGCCGGCTGCCTGGCTATTTTGGTGGATATATAAGCCGTGATCACAGCCACAACATCTCCCGCATTATGAACTCCATCTGCTATTAGGACTTGACTATGAAATATAAATCCAAAGATTATTTTTAAGGTAGTTAGTAAAAGATTGCTTATTAAACTAACCCACAATGCAAAAGAGGTTTGTTTTTCCACAATGTATCTCCCTAGGTATTGATTAATCATAGAACACAGCCTCTACATGTTACCACCCTAGATTCGTGTAGGTCTAGAGAAACGTTTTTTCCTTCAACTAACTCTTTGTCCCTTGTGCACGTTTTTTGCAGTAAGGAAACATTTTTCCGGTATTTTACTAAAGAAAAAGGACCCTCTACTAACAGATTGTCCCCTAAATGCATCCTTTATTTCATTCGTTGTCTTATACCCCTTATATAGTATTGACCAATTGATTCGTTAATTTCTGTTCTAACAAATCTGCTAACGTTGTTTGATCTAACACGAAGGCAATCTGATCACGCACCCGCTTCCAAAGCGGCTTCAATAAACAGTTTGGCTCAAGCAAGCAAGCCTCATAAGCGGTTTCACTTACACAACCCATTGGAGCTAATGGGCCCTCTAATTTGCGGATCACCTCACCGATATTGATTTGATTTGGAGGTAGATGTAGAGTGTATCCTCCATTCGCCCCTCTCTTCCCAAGCACATAGCCGTTAATTTTAAGTAAAAGAATAATCTGCTCCATATATTTCATGGTTACTAATGATAAATCTGCAATCTCCTTTACCGTAAGTAATTCTCCCTGATGCTGCCCTAATGTAATCAATGCACGTAAGGCGTTTTCACCTTTACTTGATAGTTTCAGCGCCACCGCCACCTTTCCTTAAATCAATATCTTCCTCATTCTATTTTATTTCATAGATTTCCTATGAGTCAAGTTGGATATTAGCCACGAAATAAGTAATAACCAAACTCCTGTCAAAGGATCTGGAATCGAAGGGCATTATGAATCTATCCTTCTGGGAAGTACCCCACTGCTATGAGAGTGTCAAATAGAAAAAAGGCCTGTAACTTCACTCAAAGTGATTACAAGCCTGCATCTACTGCTTAATGATTCTCGAAGTAATTTAACTTCTGAATAACCTTATCCGCAGTCACATAGGGCGCACCCACATTTATTCTTTTAAGCACTGCCCCTGTGGAATGGGTATTAATACCCTCATAGCCTGAGAAGAAATAATGGATTCCTACTTTATTGCCTATATCAAGAACCTTTTGATTATAATCTCCATGTGGAAAACATAGGATATCCATCTTATTTCCAAGCTCCTGACCTAGAATCGTGTAAGCTTGAAACAAATCGTTCCTCACTCGATTCTCATACTCCGTTTCCGTTTCTAAACGTTTGTTAACCAAGATTCGATTGCTCAACGGTTGTACCATTTTCCCATTTTCCCCCATCATCGTATCATGGAGATTGTAGGTATGGGAATAGAAGCTAAATCCTGCTTTTTTCATTTCTTTCACCTGATCCCAAGATAGAAAAGGAAGACTAGGATTATAGGACTGCTGGTAGTGAACGATTAAGAAGGTTGTAGCCGTAAAACCTTGTTTAACAAGTTCTGGATAGGCATAGGTATAAACAGACTTATACCCATCATCGAAAGTAATCACGACAGCATTAGATGGAACTGGCTTCTTATTTTGTAGAAAACCGATCATATCCTCAACAGAAATCACATGATATCCATTGTCCTTAAGCGCCTGCATATGTTGATGAAAAAGCTCGGGTGAAATCGTGTACGGTGATTCCTTCTCATCTATATTATGATAGGTCAGTACAGCTACCCTATCCTTATAGTGGATAGCATCCGTAGGTTTAGCCCCTGCTTCTTTCTTCTCCCCTGTTTCGGATACAGCCGTCTCAGTCTTATCTACAACAGCAGAGTTAATTCTATGTTTTGAAATATCAAATCCAAAAACAATTCCTACTACTAGGAAAATAAATAGTAATAAAGATCCCCCTCCAAAAGCTGCTCTCACATCTCCACCCCTTAAAAAAACTCCGCTAAATAATTCTGTACCATACTATTAGACTATAAAACTCTCTATTTTTAAAGAATTTTTTTAGGGTGTTTAGAAGGGCTTTTATACCATCTCAAACACTTTCGTTAGTCTGGTTAGCTCAAACAATTCCTTCACATGACCTTGTAGTCCTTTGATCTGGACACCTCCACCATTTTGTAATGCTCTTTTTTGAATAGCTACAAGGACACCTAGCCCAGAACTATCAATATAAGAGACAGATGTCAGATCAAGAAGAAAGCGCATACCTTTCTTCTGTGTGAAAGGAATTAATTTCTCCCTTAGAACCGTTGCTTGTTCAACAAATATATCACCAGAAATCTTCACCTTAACTTGTTGATTAGTCTCCTCTAGTTCAATCATGATCAGCTATCCCCCTTCGTTTTAAACACATCCACCATTTGATGGAGTTGGATGACTAAGGTATTAAGTTGTTGTGTGCTTGCCGCCACTGTTTCCATAGAAGCTGTTGTTTCCTCAGTTGCTGTCGCTACTTGTACCGCATTGCTTGAGGTGCTTTCAATAAATGTAGCCAAATTGTGAATAAGAGAAACAATTTTATCAGACGTCGCCACTTCATCCTGTGTTACAAAAACGATACCTTCGACTTCTTCCACCGTAGATTTCACCGCATAAACAATTCGATCTAAAACTTCAACCGAGCTATATACAATCGAAACACCCTGATCGACTTCGATAGTACTTTGATGACTTGCATCCACAGTTCGTTGAGTCGTCTCTGTGATTTTTTGGATGATTCCACTTACTTTCCCTGCTTCTTGATTAGAATGCTCTGCCAACTTACGCACTTCTTCAGCCACCACAGCAAATCCACGACCTGCCTCACCTGCTCTTGCTGCTTCAATCGCCGCATTTAAGGCTAAGAGATTCGTTTGATTTGCAATCTTGGTTATCGTATCATTAATCAGCCGGATTTCTTGGGAATGCTCATAAAGACTAGACATGAACTGTTCAATATCCGTTGTCTTTTCCTTAATTTTTCTCATACGCGTAATAGCATCCTCAACCGTCTCTTTTCCCTGAAAAGCTATCGCTAATGTAAGATCAGAACTCGCTTTTGAACTTACTGCTTTCTTCTGAGCAATTTGAATTAAAGAAGAAAGTTCAAGCAAAGCTTGGGAAACATCCACAACATTGTGATTTCCTATTTCCGCATCCCGCACGACGCCCTGCATCCTCTGTGCGATCTCTGTAGAAGCACATGTTACTTGTTCTGTAGAGGCTGCCATTTCTTCTGCGGCCATAGCCACTTCATTCGTACTTATTTTTACTGTGGCAACAATCTCAGTTAACTTCTCCAGCATTTTATTGAAGGATTCAGTCGTTTGGCCTAATTCATCCTTACTGGTAACAGGAAGTTTTTCAATTGTTAAGTCACCATTTGAAACTTTAACTGTATGTTCAGCTAACTGAATGACTGGTACAGACACTTTTCTCCCTGAAAACCATCCAATCCCAAGAGCCAGAATAATAGAACTCGCCAAGAATAGATAGGTTACTCCACTTGATTTCTCATATTCATTCGTATTGGTTTGAACAAGATGCTGGGCATGTTGATCATAAAACTGAAGAAGGCGGGTCAATTCATCACTGGCCTTAGAGAAGGGGACGCCTCCTAATTTCAACCCTTCCACTGCTTCCTGATATTTTTGCTCTTTTACTAAACTGATATTTTTCCTAGCCCGGTCCGCAAATTGAGACCAGTTGTTTTGAAATTCCAGAAACATACTTCTCTCTTCGCTGGATAATTCCAGTTGACTATATTGCTCATTAATCTTTGCAATTTCCTCAAGATTAGCCTCTGCCTGTTTCGTTAAGTCAGGATTTTGCGTGAGGACACTTTGCAGCATTTGTACGCGGGTATTTTCTGCAAGCTTACTAATTTTGGCTATTGAAGCGGTAGGCACTAATCCTTTTTGATAGATGTTCATCCCATTATTTTTCACCATATAAATCGAATGAATCATAAACAAACTAAGCCCAATGAATAGAACGGTAATAAGAAGGTAGGAAGATGTAAGCTTTGTTTTAATATTCAATATTTATCCCTTCTTTCGCGCAGAAACTTAATTGATTTGAACACAAAGCCCCGAACGGTCATCGACATGTTTATTCTGTTGTACTAAATTCTCTGTATTATTTAAGATTCGATCAAAAGAAAGCTCGCTAGGAGGAGGCAAAACTTCAAATAGCCCATCACTCATGAAGAAAAAGGAATCACCTGAGTCAAAAGAGATTTGCTCACAATCAAATTGTGCATTTTCTAGCAATCCAAGAAATAGACCTGCTACTTTCATTTTTTGAATTTGTCCATTTTGCTGATAGAGGAAATAAGGAATACCAGCTGAACTATAAGAAAGGATCTTTTTCTTAAAATCAAAGGCAAAGAAAATTGCCGCTGCAAACGTATCCTCTGAAAAAAGCTGGAAGGCTTGCTGATTAATCCAGTTTAGCTTCGCATGGATTGGGAGACCATTTGAAATCATTTGTTCAAATAAAACGCGAAGGCTAATGGATTGAAGAGCTGTCGCAAGGCCATTTCCCATCACATCAAAAAGATAACCAGACAAAATTGTGCGATCTACATTCCAACGATAATCAAAGAAATCACCACTAACATATCTCGCAGGTGTATAAAGTGTTTGAATGGCTACTTGATGATTTCTAAAATTCGCAGGCAACATTTTCCGCTGTAATTGACCGGTAAGGAATACATCTCTACGAACACGATCTTGCTCAGTAATGTCACGAAATATCGCTATGTAGTAAATCGTCTTCCCATCCTGATCACGAATCGAACGAAAGGATAGCCACTCTAGATAGATTTCACCTGATTTTCGTTTATTCCAAATTTCTCCTTCCCATTTCCCATTTGATTTGACTTCTTTCCACATCTCTATATAAAACTGTGTATCATGGATACCCGACTGAAGAATTCTAGGATTCTCCCCCATCACCTCCTCTAATCTATACCCTGTCATTCTAGTAAATGTCGGATTAATATAGCATATTTCAGCTCTATCGTTGGTGATAATAACGCCATCTGAGGACTGTTCCAAAATCAACTGACTAACCGATAGGTCTGGCTTCACTTCAATACTCCTTATTTCCAAAATATTCTACTCCCCCATTTTCTATTATCACTATCTAAACAAACAAACGCGTGATAATTGTCACGTATTTTACATCAAAAAGTTACATATCATTGCCAAAATGATGTTATGATGAAATCAGCAGAGATTGCAGGGGGACATTATGAACGGTTACCACTATCTTTTTTATGGAAGTGAAGAATATAAAGAAATTCGCCAAGAAATCAAACAAAGCCTCAAGAATCTACTGTCAGAAGATATTTTCGCTTTAGAAATTGCCTTAAACGAGGCAGTCAATAATGCACTAAATTATGGATGTCCAGAAAAAGGGATCTTCTTAAAAATAGAGCTATTAACCAGAAAAATTATGATTCGCATCAAAGATAACGGAGATGGTTTTTGCGTTGCTGAAAAGGTGAAAGACGCGAACAGTTATAAAAGAGGGAACTCTGAATTTTTGTGGAAAGAATCGGGTCGTGGTCTATTTCTAATACAAGAATACGTAGATATTATGCGATATAACAAGAGAGGCAATGACTTGCTTCTGGTTAAATTTATAAAAAGAAGAGGTTGAATAGGATGCTTTTATCTCCCCTTTCCTACGGATAAGTGGTTACTCATTTTCCTTGTATGTGATTTCCTCATTTGTAAGCGTTTTTCCCACCTCGAATCATTCATTTTCAAGTTATTTCGCTTTTTATTCGATTTTACATCGCCAACAACTCAGAGTAATATTCTATCATAATTTAAAAATGCCAATCGCTGAATTCCAATAGGAATCGGGGGAACCAACTTTTAGGAAAACCTTCTACGAGTAAGGGTAGGAGCAAATCCTTAGGTGGGGTGAATCCTGTTTAAAATACAGGTAGGGCGACTCTTACGTCCGAATCCGTCAGCTAACCTCGAAAGCGTGTTAGGAGAGTAACCTATTTAGAGAGCCTATTCTGTATGGTCTTTTTGCCATGCTAAAAAAAAGCCCTAGAAGATAATTCTTCTAGGGCTTTTTATTGTATGAAATTTCATACTGTTTATTAATTCCCATTATATTAGGTGAACTAGGCTGTGGCCTACGAGGGGAATATGTGAGACTGATCATGCCAAGATACGCCCTACATTAAGCTAAAAAGAGATCGATAGTAAAAGGGAAAAAAAGGGGACTTTAAAGATGAATGATGAGATCAAACGGCTGTTACAACACTATGTTGGGGATGTTGTGGCTTTGACATTAAGAACAGGATCAGAAGTAACCGGTAAAATTGTCTGGCTATCCCCTGATCGTTGTATGGTGGAGCTAGAATGCAGTGATAGAGAAATCAAAACATTTATACACGATGATATTAAAAAAATTACTTGTGTCTTACATTAATTCAATTTATTGGCAAAAGAGCCATCCCTTAGGACTTCTTAACTCTATGGGAATGCTCTTCTTCCATACCTTAAGAATTCAAGCCGTAGTATTGCAGGATTCCATGGTATATTCCTGTAGAAAGTCTTTCGTGAAATTCAGGATAAATACTTCTCTCAAGTTCACTAGAATTCGATAGAAAACAACCTTCTACCAAAACAGATGGTCGTTCATCTTGATCTAACACATATAATGCATCCTGGTATGTCATTACATTAGTCTTAGATCCAGTAGGCACTGGAGAAACAAACTGTGACTCGATATCCTGTGATAATTCTTTAGATAGATCCTCATTATAGTAATAGGTCTTCACACCCTTCACTTTTGGATCGGGAAGGTACATATTCTGATGAATACTGATAAAAAGATCTGCATGGTTATCATTCGAAATCTTTACCCGATCCGCTAGGGAGACGTATTGATCATTTATTCTTCTGGTTAGAATAACCTTTGCCCCTGCAGCCGTTAGCTTCTGCTCTAACACGTTCGCTACAGCAAGGTTTACATCACTCTCTCTAATCAATCTCTTTACACCGATTGCTCCTTCATCCTTGCCGCCATGCCCTGCATCAATGATAATCGTCTTCCCTTTAAGTATCCCATTTGATTCTGCATCCATAGAATGAGGAACACTTGACTGACCGTATTCCCAAGAAATCTGGTCCTTCGTTATCCAGGAGATTTCTCCGGTTTTCGTAGACACTATTTTTACCCAGTTTCCATTCACTAATAACGGAAGAAAGATAATCATTTCACTCGTTTTTCCAGTGGAACGGAAAGCTAGATCAGGACCTGTAAATAGAGGAGTTTCTGCTTTCACCTTAATCAATTGTAATTGGTTAGATACCGATTTAGCTTGAACAATTCCGTCGGAAATCCATCCAGTTTGCTCTAATCCTACTTGAATCTTATACCATTTTCCCTCATGGCTAATGACTGGAAACCAAGACTTTCCTGGTGCCTTAAGAAGAATCGGAGCATTGATGTTGGGTTCTGTTCTTATATTGGCTACCGAACTCGTGACCCCAATCCATGAATCGAAATATTTTATATCATCTAGCAAACTAGTGTCTTGTAATTCAGCAGATTGCACGGATGCAGCTGATTCCACCTTTTCCATTTCCGCTACAAATGGATGAAGTGTTATAGTACCAAGGATCATTCCAACTACGGATAAAATTTTGATTCTACTAAAGCCTTTCATCTTGAGTAACACCTCTCAACCATAGTATTTATTACTAGGTTTGACAGATTAACTCAAGGATAAACCTATCAATTTTATTCATCCTTCACAATCTTCAATTGTTCTAACGCCTGCTTCACCTGATCTCTAGCAGCTTCCACTGTCTGCGCTGTTGATAAAGCTACCGCCATACGGCGTCCTACCTTTGTTACAGGCTTTCTAAAAACTCGCACCTGTGTATTCTGCACAGATAATGCACCCTCAAGCCCCTGAATTTGATAGTCTTCTAATTCTTCTTTGGCTTTTAGCGGACGACTGGCCCCCGGTGTAATTAATGTAATCTCCGGAATAGGGAAACCAAGAATTGCTCGAACATGTAAAGCGAATTCAGATAAATTCTGTGTTACTAGAGTGACTAACCCAGTATCATGTGGACGAGGCGAAACTTCACTGAAATATACTTTATCTTTAGCTAAAAATAACTCCACTCCGAAGGTTCCATATCCCCCAAGAGCATCTGTTATGGTTTGTGCGATTCTCTTAGCCTCTTCCAATTGCCAGTCCGTTAATTGGTGTGGTTGCCATGATTCGATATAATCACCATCCTCTTGAAGATGGCCAATAGGAGCACAGAACAATGTACCATTGACCGTACGAACGGTAAGTAGTGTGATTTCTGATTCAAATCGTATGAATTCTTCCACGATCACTCTACCTTGTTTTACCCTTCCGCCTTCCATAGCTACTTTCCAGGAATGCTCGATTTCTTCTGCTGAACGACAAATACTTTGCCCTTTTCCTGATGAGCTCATGATGGGCTTAACCACACAAGGATATCCAATACGATTCACTGCTTGTTCAAATTCCTCATAGGTGTCGGCAAATTCAAAGCCTGCTGTAGGAAGATCTAAGGTTTCTGCGGCTAAACGTCGTATTCCTTCCCGGTCCATAGTTAACTGAGCAGCACGAGCTGTAGGAATGACTCGATATCCCTTCTCCTCTAGCTTGACTAATTCTGATGTAGCAATAGCCTCAATTTCTGGAACGATTAAATCTGGATTTTCTGATTCGATAACTTGTCGAACCTGACTTGGGTCCATCATATCAATTACATAGTGACGGTGTGCCACCTGCATCGCAGGGGCATCTGCATAACGATCAACTGCTATGGTTTCAACTCCTAGACGCTGGGCTTCAATCACAACCTCCTTACCAAGCTCTCCTGATCCAAGCAATAATATTTTTTTGGCTTTAAACATAGGAACCCTCCATATTTTATTAATACAGTCATTATATACGAACATTTTACAAATCTAAATAAATTAACGTTCGATTTTTTAACAAATATGTATGTAATGCCAATTTTTAAATAAAGAAGCTACCCCAGGATCAATTGTAGACCTTTCCGGGTAGCCTCTTCGATTTCACTATTAAAATGTCTTTGCCAAATCTTTCGCGCGGGAAATCGCCTTTTCTTTGATTTCCTGTGCTTGATCGGGCATAGCGGCATGACCTTCAATGAATATTCCTTCAAAGGAAGGAACCCCAAAAAACTGCATAATCACTTCTAAATAACGATGTCCCATCTCCATCGCAGCTGCTGGTCCTTCCGAATAAATTCCTCCACGAGCTTGAATATGTAGTGCTTTCTTATCGGTTAGCAGTCCTACTGGTCCTTGTTCTGTATAGTTGAATGTTTTTCCCGCAATACAGACAGAATCAATATAGGCTTTCATAACGGGAGGAAAAGAAAAATTCCACATAGGGGTCACGAAAACATATTTATCCGCCGCAATGAACTGCTCACACAGTTCAGAAAGCCGCCCAACTTTCGCTTGTTCATTAGGGGCTAGTTCCTCAAATCCCTTACCTGAACGAAGCTTTCCCCATCCATTGAATACATCTACATCAATTTGAGGAATATTCTCTTGATATAAATCTATCGGTACAATTTCATCATTTTGGTTAACTTCCTTATAAGCCTCAATAAAGGCTTTCCCTACTGCCATACTGTACGATTGAGCTTCATCATGTGGATGGGCTGTAATATACAAAATTTTTGCCATAGCTTATCTTCCCCCCAAATATAATTTTAGGACATTTTATTTTTTGGGAAATATAAGGGATCTATGCACAAAAAAATAAATATTAAAAGAGGATTCTTGAAACCTCCCTTTTCTTGTAAGAGATTATTGCATAAAGAAACGAAGAATCCCAGACTGTAGATTCGGGGTTTATGCTATTTATTATGAAGTAGATTGAGTATATTTGAGTATCCAACTGGCTTATGGATTTGCCACGGAATTAACGCGCATTTTTCAACGTATTCACTTGATACTTTGGTAATCCAATCTGCTTCGGAATAAGCTTTCGCTTCTAGGATAGGGTCCTTTGTGCCAGTAGCTCCCCAAACTTGGTTAAAGATCCACCATGAAGGCTGGATTCCCGCCCGTTTCAGATCATTCTGGAGTCGAATCGCTTCCAACACCGGAGTTGTTTCTGCTAGAGTGACAATAAGTACCTGAGTCTCCTCTGGATTTTGTAATCTTGGAAGAAGTCTCCGGACAGACTCAGGGACTTCTCCCGTTGTCCGTGCTACCTCTTTATGATAAGATTGTGCAGCATTTAAGAGCAACAAGGTATGACCAGTGGGTGCCGTATCCAACACCACGAAATGATCTTCGGCTTCATCAGCCACTCGTGCAAATGCCCTAAATACAGCGATCTCCTCCGTGCAAGGGGACGATAAATCTTCCTTTAATAACTTGATTCCCTCTTCATCTAAGGTCGAGCCTACTTGCCAAATCACTTCATCACGGTATGACTCAGTTTCCTTTACTGGATCAATACGACTGACTATCAATTGGTTAGGTACATGTTCAGAACCAATGGTCATGGATAAGTGTTCCGCTGGATCCGTCGTACCGAGGTGAACTCGATGTCCTTTTTCCGCTAAGCCGATCGCAATGAGACTCGCGACGGTGGTTTTTCCAACCCCACCTTTCCCCATGGTTAAAATGAGACCCCTTTTTTGTTGACTTAACGTTTCAATCACAGCTTGGATAGATTCCAAATGAGGGAAATCCACAACTTTTTTTTCATGGTCGATCGTTACATCTTGTCGAGCAAATTTACGTAATGATTCTACTCCCGTTAAATGATAAGGTACTAGAGGAAGCATTGAAATGGAAGCCATTTGAAGAGCAGAAGGAATTTCCTTTAATGTTTGGTTCTGTCTCTTCTCGTAAGCTTTTGCATATACATCATTCGAATGTCGACCGAAGACTCCGTTTACCACCAATTGTTGGTTGGTAATCTCTAATTCACGAAGTTCTTTGGATGCCCTTTCTGCTTCTTGTAGGGCACCTTTATCTGGTCTTGATACCAACACCAGTTGAGTTTCCTTCGGATCTGAGAGGACACGTACTGCTTTCTCATAGTTTTCTTTCTTCTCTCCAAGTCCAGCCAGTGGCCCAAGGCAAGAAGCTCCATGAGTGTTCTCTTCTAAAAAATTTGTCCATGCCATTGGCAATTGAAGTAATCGTAAGGTATGCCCAGTAGGTGCTGTGTCAAAAAGGATATGGTCGTAGGATGAAACAAGTTCACTATCGGTTAGAAGCTTGGTAAACTCGTCAAAGGCCGCGATTTCAACTGTACATGCACCTGAAAGCTGTTCTTCTATAGAGGCAATGGCAGACTCCGGTAATAACCCCTTATAAGGCCCCAATACTTTTTCCTTATAAGCTGCTGCTGCTTGCTCTGGATCAAGGTTTGATGCAAACAAGCCTTGAATCCCGTTTATAGATTTGGGTTCTTCGGTCAGTGTCATTTCAAACACATCATCAAGGTTCGATGCAGGATCCGTACTGACGATTAAGACTCGTTTACCCGAATCGGCTAGCGCAATGGCGGTGGTACAGGCGATGGATGTCTTACCAACACCACCTTTACCTGTAAAAAAGAGATAACGTTGGGTAGCTGTAAAGCGATAGGGTGTCAAATCCACTTTTCAAACCTCCTAACAACATCCGTTGCCATTTTTATCTTCATTTCCTTGAGAAGGGACAGAGATAAACGGCAAGATCACTTTTGGCTTTCCTTCAATCCCAAACCATTGGTACAACTCCATAGTGCTTGGGTAACCCCCTTGCAACTTTAATTCGCCATTGACCATAATGACAGGAAGACAGTCAGGTCCATGTTTGGCAAGCAATTCTTTGATCGTAGGGTGTAAAGTAAAAGCTTGGATATCCTGAGCCAAATTATAACGGGCTACTTCAATTCCTTTTCGCTTAAGGGTTTCTAAATCAGAAGCTACCCTTACCAATTGTTGATCTACACTGGGTCCGCATATTCCCGTTGGGCAGCACATGGCAGGGTCAAAAATTTCAAGTTTCATATCGATTCCTCCTATACCTCTGTGGGTGCTGTCTATACGAAAAAGCCAAAAGAATCATTTTTCCCTTTGGCTTCTTACAACCTAACAACAATTATTAATACCTACCAAGACAAGCTGATTATCTTTTGTATCCATAGTAATATTTTCAGCTTCGGTTTCAATTCGTTTATCGATAGCTACGCGAACACCATTAATGGTTTGTACAATATCTTCCTCTAGAGGCTCTTCCAGAGCCACTCCAAGCTTAGGAGCACCTCAGCTAAAGCCGGCAAAGAAAACACGAATACCTTGCGCTCCATGATCTTCGATAATTTGTTCTAATAATATTTTGGCTTCATTTGTGATCTGCATTGTTTTTCTTCCTTTCTAGGTTAGACGTTTTTATTTACTGCGGTTATATACCACTCCACTCTTAAATCACTTATAAAAGTATAACTAGTGGAAGCTTATTTACCTTCCTCTAAAAACTGCTCAATACGTGCTTTGATGGCATCACGGACAGTTCGGAAGCTAGTCATAATTTCTTCCTCTGTGCCGGTTGCTTTTGCAGGATCATCAAATCCCCAATGCCATCTTTGTGCTTTGTCGTTACGAACCACAGGACAGTTATCATTAGCATGACCACATAGCGTGATGATGTAGTCTGCACGTTCTAACGTTTCGGGATCGATCACGTCGGAAGTATGGTTGCTAATATCTACCCCTGCTTCATTCATAACCTGCACGGCACGCGGATTCAGACCATGTGCCTCCAATCCTGCACTTTGTACTTCAAACTTACCACTTCCTAGTGTATTTAACCAACCATGTGCAATTTGACTACGGCATGAATTTCCTGTGCAAAGAAAGTAAACAAGCAGTTTTTTATCCATATCTACATCTCCTTCAGCTTCTATAAGCTCCCATCCCATGACAATTACGGATTAAGCCACATTTTGTTTTTGAAAATATTTTCTTTGGAACCAGAACGCAACATTGACAAGGGCAATCATTACAGGCACTTCGACGAGTGGACCGATCACAGCAGCAAATGCAGCTCCTGAATTAATTCCAAATATCCCAACAGCAACAGCTATCGCTAATTCAAAGTTATTACTAGCCGCAGTAAAAGCGAGTGTTGTTGTTACCGGATAATTGGCTCCAACCTTTTTACCCATGATGAAAGAAACAAAGAACATGATTACGAAATAGATCAACAGCGGAATCGCAATTCTCACAACATCAAGTGGTAAAGTCACGATTGTATTGCCTTTTAATGAGAACATGACGATAATCGTGAATAGCAAAGCAATTAAGGTCAATGGACTGATTTTTGGTACAAAAACACTTTCGTACCATTGTCGACCTTTGGCTTTAACCAATGTATAGCGCGTGATCATACCTGCAAGAAACGGAATTCCTAGGTAAACAAAAACACTCTTTGCAACCTCAGCAATGGTTATATTAACCACCATACCTTGTAATCCGAACCAACTTGGAAGTAGGGTTACAAAGATATAGGCATAAACCGAATAAAAAAGGACCTGGAAAATCGAATTGAAGGCTACAAGCCCCGCAGCGTACTCTGTACTTCCTTTGGATAAATCATTCCAAACAATCACCATGGCAATGCAGCGGGCCAATCCAATCATGATCAGACCAACCATGTACTCTGGATAACCATTTAAAAATACAATGGCTAGGATAAACATGAGGATCGGACCGATAATCCAGTTTTGAACTAATGATAGCCCCAGAATCTTGAAATCCTTAAATACCTCTCCCATCTCTTCGTATCTGACTTTAGCCAATGGAGGATACATCATCAAAATAAGGCCAATAGCAATAGGGATGGATGTGGTTCCTGCTTGGAATTGGTTTAATCCCTCTACTAAAGTAGGGAATGCCACACCTAAACTAATTCCAACTGCCATGGCAACAAAAATCCATAGCGTCAAATAGCGATCGAGAAAGGATAGTTTTTTTCCTATCTTTTCACTCATATTTCATCACTCCTTCTTTCTAATCACATGAAACTAACAGGCCCTTTTCTTCTAGTTCTTTAAATGTTTCCGATAAATCGGGGAAATTCTCTAAGGAGGATTGAATTTCTGCTAATTTACTTCGATTTAGAGAGTAGAAGACCCACTGGCCTTTTCTGGTTTCTGTGACCAAATCCGTCACTTTTAAACGTTGCATGTGTTTCGAAATAGAAGGCTGTGAAACATTAAATATGGGCATCAATTCACAAACACAACAATCTCGGTAATTTAATAATGCAATAATTTTTAGTCTGGTAGGATCTCCGAGAGCTTTGAACACATCAGCAAGTTTTTTTATCTCCATTCGATAATCGTTCCTCCTTTCTGTTTGTTATTATAATATAACCATATGGTTATATCTATGTATCGAAGCAAAACTTAACAATAACTTTACAAATAAAGAAAACTTGGCTGGCGCCAAGCCTTTAGGCGCAGGTGGCAGCCTAGTTGCCCTTATGCGGAGGCGGAATTCATATTATTTATAAATTCCTATACGCCGAAAAAGAGGATATACATGATATCCCCTTTTGTGGCCAAATTTTTATAATTCTTGATTGAGAAAGATTCCTTTACTTTGTATCCATTGATCAGAACGAGATGAGTAATCATACGATGATTGAGCTATCCAATTCTTCTGCACTGTAGCCTGGTCGTTCAGATTGGAATCGGCAATTCCGTTATGATCTGGTGGTGGTCCAACAGGACGGCGACCTCTCCCCATCTGTTGAACGAGCTGATCTGCTAATTGAGCAACCTTTTCCTCATAGGAAGTACTACTAGAATCAGTTGTAGTATCTGTATTTGTTGTAGAACTCGTTGAATCTGTTGTTTCACTGTCTGTATTGATTAAAGATTCAAGCAAAAGGCTGCTATCAGTAATACCTGTAAGATTAGAGTTATCTCCGTCTTCCGCTTTCCCTTCGCTAGGTGGAGGTCCCGGTGGTGGCGATGGAAAACCATTTCCCATACCAACTACCTGCCCATTCGTCCCATCCTCATAAGACTCAGATTGTTGTAATCGTTCTTTCATTTTAGTTTCAATGGCGTCTTTGAGATCATCTACACTCACCCCATTGGCTTTGGCCATTTCCTCTAGTTTCGTTTCAAACGGATTACTTGCAGACGAATTAGAGTCCCCCGTTGTACCATTCAGAGAATCTGTCGACGTAGCACTAGCTGTAGTGATTGATAATTCAGATGTTGTGCTTTGTGCATCACCAGTTGCAGCATTTTGGTGGTGATGATGATGCCTTGATTGAGTCCCCGACGTAGTATACAATGATGAATTGACGTTCGTGTTTATATTCATAGACACACTTTTCCTCTCCTTTACTCGTTTTTTCTCCTCCACCCTTCTTGTTGAGTATAAATCTACCATCTGGAAAAAACTTTAATGCCAGCTGAATATTTGCTGAAAATTCGCTGAAAGTATTTCCTACCTGTAGGATAATGCTTGCTTACCTAACGAATCCCAAGATTGAATAAAAGAATTCTTGTTGATCTTCCGAGCCTTTTCCCCTGTATAAGGGTCATTCACATAGACTGAATTTGAATCAAATCCAACAATTAATACCGCATGTAATTCATTCGTTCCTTTAATCCTTTCATTTTTATGTTTCCATGTATCCCATTTTTTCGCGGGGGTAAAACTGGTTGTACTTAAAGCAACGACAGGCTTCCCACGTTGAATTTGCTGTTCAATCTCCTCGAAGGATTTCCCGGTTAAATTGACACTTCTTTTAGGTAAATACTTCTCTATGAGCTCTTGCAAAGGTTTATTATAGATCCCATATCCCTTCTGACTTTTTCCTGTGATGGAACCGACAAATCCGTGATTGGGATTCCCCCAATGAAGAACATCTCCTGAACGAGTTTGGACAAGGGGATCATCGTCTCTTGGAGTGTTTTTAGCCACTTCAAACTTGTTTACCTTTAAACCTGCATGCTGAAGTAGCATCGTAACACTTGCGATTTCGCAACCATTATACAGCTCAGGCATTTGTTCTATGATGGGAGCATCTACTATGATCTTTTCTTGCTTCTTTACTTTTGTTTCCTTCATTGTTTGTTCATTTTGTTTAACAGATATAAAATTTTCAGTTGTTTTATTCTCTTTCTTGAACTCCACGGAATCAAGCTTCTCTGTTTTATCAGCCGATTGATTTTGAATATTTGTTACTTTGGGTGCTGTACTTTTTGACGGAGTATTAACTGAGCATCCTACAAGAGTAAATGCAAGAACAAAAGATAACCATTTCATTAAATCACCATTTTTTTATCTTTATTTTTTACATTTAATGAATGATTATGTCTGTTCTTCACAGAATTGTGCCTTGAACTGTTTTTGTTCTGTTTTCTAGTACTTGATCGCTGTGATATGTGGAGCCAGATTATTAACTACCTTGGGTGTAAATGCTTTGTTAACCAGTGCTCTCATTTGGTATGTCATGGTGGACAGGAGTCGTTTTGAATATCCTCCTAGTTAGATTTTCCAGATTACACACAGATAACACGGAAAGTTCCCTTTGCATCTAGTCACTGTTTACACATCACAGATTCAGGTGAATTAGCTTTTGAACAAAAATCAAAAAATCCAAATCCTACTAAATTAGAAAAGTCTGGGATTGAAGTATATAAAAGATACGATAATTTGGTAAAATAATGTAAAAGTGATAAATGTTACATATATTATTTATATGGAGATGTATTTTGATTGTATTAGTTTAAAGATTATTAGTGTCCTATTATTTAGAGGAATCCACCCTGCTGAAGGAGTAAAATTTTCCATTACCAATATCGAGTGTTTGCTATCACAACCAAGTGAACCGTTCACTCGAATGATTAATTAATAACGTTACTATAAGATGGAGGGTCAGTAATGCTTTTAAAGGATCAACACCTTTTGGTTCGTGTATTTGAGCAAGCCCCTATTGGAATGGCATTGCTATCTCTTGGAGATAGCTTTAGAGTTAACTCATCTTTATGTGATATGTTAGGATATACTGAACATGAGTTATTGAATCTCGGAGTTGATTCAGTTACCCATCCTGACGATATAGATACTGATCGGGAGCTATGGAACAAATTAGTACAAGGTGAAATTGATAACTATAAAATAGAGAAAAGATACATTCATAAATCTGGGGATATTAAGTGGGGCCTTTTACATATCACGGTAGAACGCTATCAACAAGGAATTAGTGAACACGATATATACATAGCCCAAGTCGTTGATATCACAGATAGTAAAATTAAAGAGGAAACAATCAGAGAGGCAGAAAAACTTTCTATGGTTGGAGAATTGGCTGCAGGCATTGCTCACGAAATAAGAAATCCTTTAACCAGTTTACGAGGGTTTGTACAAATGTATAAAAATGAGGATATTCATGGTAAAAATCAATTACGAAATGATGTCATGCTTGGTGAAATTGACCGAATTAATGAAATTGTAAGCGAGCTATTGGTGTTATCTAAACCTGAAAATAAAACATATAGGCTGGGCAATATTATAGAAAAATTAAATCATGTTGTGACTTTATTTGAAGGACAAGCTAACCTTTACAATATCCGAATAAAGATAGAATTCAATTCAGATTTACCACTGATCTATTGTCATGGTAGCCTTCAACAGGCTTTTATAAATATACTAAAAAATGCTATTGAAGCAATGCCACATGGTGGAGAAGTATTGATTAAAATAATTAAAATAGATACTGGAATACAAATTAGCTTTACAGATCAAGGATATGGAATTTCACAAAACCAACTTGAAAAGATATTCCAACCTTTCTTTACAACAAAAGAAACTGGTACTGGGTTAGGGTTAATGGTTTCGAAACGAATTATCCAAAACCATAATGGAAAAATGCGAATAGAGAGCAAAATAGGGAATGGAACGACTGTTGAGATTGTATTACCAACCCCTTTAAAATGAATGGTTGTACCATGACTTTTGTTGTAATACATCAATTTTAGTTAATTGGTATATCTGGCTAGTGTAATGGATAAATCTCATTGTATTCATATTATATTCTATTTAAAATTTGCCGAGCTTCAAGATTATCA
>DATFAS010000148.1:0-6526 GCA_035254305.1 Bacillota bacterium | reverse complement strand
AAAAAATATAAGTTAAAATTTTAAAGGGATTTCAAAATTGTAAATATATTTTATAATGGCTATATTTTTGGAAGGTTTGCAGTAGGAGGATCAATGTTGCTCTATTAATCCCGTGAAGGGGTTCTACGGCACATATGATAGGAATAAAAAATAGGGGGCACATCTTGAATGAGATTGACGATTGCGAAAAAATTTGTGGGATTATTTTTAATCATTGTTATTCTTCTTGGAATAACAGGGCGTTATTCCTACACCGTAACGAAAGGCATGGAGAGTAATTATGATAGTTTATTAAATCGGGAGGCTAACCTTCGATACTATGCAACAGCGATTGAAGCTAACGTTTCGGGGTTAACAAGTAGTTTAAGAGGATATTTACTAACGAAAGATAAAGCTGATCTGGATGCTTATAAACAAGCAACTGAAAGGGTGAACAAGTTTATTGAGAGTTCTATGGCTTTGGCTGGGCGTGAGGATCAAAAGGAATTATTAAAGAAGCTTTCGGAGCTGAATGAATACTATCAGAAGGAAGCAAATTTTGTATTCCCTCTTGTTGATTCAGATCTAGAAGAAGCGAAGCGTTTAGCTACGACCATGGTGTTTCCTACTGGAAAAGAAATGATTGGAATTTCTAATCAACTTGTGGATAACCAAGTGAAAATGATGGCCGACCTCCAACAAGCAAACAAACAATATATCGAAAAGACCAATAAAATTCTTGCTTCTATGAATATAACTTCTATTATTCTTACCGTATTACTAGGGCTGTGGTTATCTCGAAAGATTGCGATTTCCATTGTGGAGATCTCGAAGGCGACCAAGCTGATTGCCGAAGGAGATTTAACAGGTAAGGACATTGACATAAAATCAAAAGATGAGATCCAAGATTTAGCGGATTATTTTAATATTATGAAAAATAACTTAGATGACTTGTTACGGCATGTGGCAATAAGTGTTGACCATGTAGCCTCCTCTTCAGAAGAGCTAGTGGCCAGTGCCGAACAGACTAGTAAAGCTACAGAGCAAATCACCCTTGCAGCACAGGAAGTGTCTGTTGGGTCTGAAAGGCAGAGCCAGAGTGCAAAAGAAACTCGGGGAATCGTCGATGAAATTTCGAAGGGAATGGGTCAGGTGGCGACCTCCATTCAATCGGTGGCGGATGCGACTATCCATGCGAATGAGGTTACGACACAAGGAAATGAAGTGGTTTCACAAACTGTTAATCAAATGGAAAAAATTCAGCAAAAAACTCAGGCAGCAGCTGATGTTGTGGATTCACTCGGTGTGAAATCGAAGGAAATTGGACAGATTGTTACCATCATCACGGAAATTGCGGCTCAGACGAATCTATTGGCATTAAATGCAGCGATTGAGGCTGCAAGAGCTGGTGAGCATGGAAAGGGTTTTGCCGTTGTTGCGGAAGAGGTTCGTAAGCTAGCGGAACAATCTGGCAGTGCCGCAAAGAAAATCAGTCATTTAATTCAACAAATACAGGATGAAACTCAAAATGCCGTTATGGCCATGTTGGATGGAAATCAAGCCGTTGATGAGGGGATGGCGCAGGTCAAACAAACAGGGGGTACATTCGAGAATATCTCAAAGATCATAGAAGGAGTTTCCGCCCAGTCCCAAGAGGTTTCTGCTATTGTGGAAAAAGTGAACGCAAGCTCTCAAATGATGGTCGAAATGATTGAATCCGTTGCTGCTGTTTCTGAGCAGGCTGTTGGAAATTCACAAAGCATGGCTACCTCATCAGAGGAACAGCTTGCTTCTATGGAGGAGGTTACGGCTTCAGCCAGCTCCTTGGCTCATTTGGCCGAACAGCTTCAATTACAAATTCAAAAATTTAAATTTTAATGGAGGAGTGTAGATAAATTCTACACTTTTTTTGTATGAATCGATAACTTTATCCACATATCAACAAAATAAACACAGGATTATACACAAATTTTCAACGATTATCCCCGAGATTTCCACAGTAATCCACAACTTACCCACAACAAATTGTGGACAACCTCTACACATAAACATCCTCATCTTTTCAAATACTACTTTCAGGAAAATAAAGGAGCTGTGACCATGACCAAGAATAAAAAGCAATCCATGATCAATCCCTATACCGGCAGACGGATGAATGTGAACAGCTTTTCCGGAAAAGAATTCGTATGGAAAGATCCAAATTCATTGAATCGATTTAATGATCTGTCCTCTGAAGAATACTATGACTACTGGGAAGATGATCGACTCTATCAAGAACCTGAGAGGAATAAATATGAGTAGAAAAAGAACCAAACCCCCAGCCACCATGGCTCCAAGTATGGAAATGGATGAATTAGAAAAAAGTGCGAGTAAACAAGAAGTAAAACAAGGAGATTATACGCAGGTCACGAAACTCGTGATCGATCGGGTCCCTGATGAAGAGTAACAGATTCCTCTCCAATAATAATTGGAGGGGTTTTTTTATTTTTTGATACTTCTTCAAAAAGTTTTTGATTCCCACCTCCATGCAATCCATTATATAGTAAAGGTAACATCATCATCCCATTGATAAAGGCAAAGCATCCGAAAGGCTGTGACGCAAAGCTACAGGGGCTAAGGTCAGAAATGATTATGCCAGCCAGTTACCGGACTCTAAGGCTATCCGGCTATCTTTTTGGGGATAGTTTTTTATTTTAAGAGAGGGGATAAGTAGAATGAAAAAGTTTGTTGCCGCACTATCTTCGATTTTGCTAATGGCGGGGATTCCTACTACTTCCTTAGCTGCTACTCCTTCACAACCAAGTGAGCAACGAGTAATGGTAGTTTTTAAGGATAAGGCTGATTCTACTATTATTAGTAAAGCGAAAGGCCGGGTTCATCATACTTTTAAAAACGTGCCAGCACTAGCGGTAACCCTACCAACTAGTCAATTAGCGAGTCTTAAGAGTAACCCGAATATTAAAGTGATTGAACCTGACACTGTGGTAAAAGTAAAATCCCAAACGCTAGATTGGGGAGTGAATAAAATACTAGCACCGAATGCATGGTCCTCTGGTTATACAGGTAAGGGTGTGAATGTAGCTGTTGTGGATTCAGGAATTGCTCCACATAGTGATTTGGTGGTAGCAGGGGGTGTTTCTTTTGTTAGTTATACAACCTCCTATGCGGATGATAATGGCCATGGAACACATGTAGCGGGGATTATTGGAGCAAGAAATAATACAACAGGAGTCGTTGGTGTAGCTCCTGATGCGAATTTATATGCAGTCAAGGTTCTTGGATCTGACGGATCTGGCTACCTATCTGATGTTGTATCGGGGATTGATTGGGCGATCAACAATCATATGGATGTGGTGAACCTAAGTCTTGGAAGTACGACAGACAGCTATACCCTGCATCAAGAAGTGGATAAAGCGTATAATAGTGGGGTTTTAGTTGTGGCTGCTGGGGGCAATGACGGAGGGACGAATACGGTTGAATATCCAGCTAAGTATGACTCAACGATTGCGGTTTCGGCGGTAGATTCGAATAACCAGATCGCATCCTTCTCCTCTACAGGACCGGAAATCGAAGTTTCAGCACCTGGCGTCAGTATTCTCAGTACCTACCTAAACAACGGATATGCCACGATGAGTGGGACTTCCATGGCTACTCCATTCGTAGCAGGGGAACTGGCTCTATTGAAACAGGCCGATCCAACAGCAACGAATGTCACGCTGCGGAGCAAATTAGACCAAAATATTCTTGACCTTGGAGCTGCAGGAAGGGATTCCTTGTATGGATATGGTCTGATTCAGTCTAATATGGGCACAACACAACCAGCACCAACACCAGCCGTAAGCCTAACCACCGCGACTAAAGTTATAACAGATAAAACCATTTATACAGCAGGTCAAACGGTGACGATTACCGTGAATGCAACCGATCAAAATAGCCAACCTCTCTCTGGGGCAACGGTGAATGTGACCATTACCCCACCGAAGGGAAGCGCTGTTAAGGGTGTAGCAACAACGAATCTGACAGGTCAGGCTGTATTTAAATTATCCACAAGCAGTCGATCCGTGAAGGGGACCTATCAAGTCACAGCCAATACTACGCTTACCAATTATAAGAGTAGCTCTGCGGCAACCACCTTTCAGTTAAAATAGAAGAGAACCACGACAGTCCTTGAGTGAGGATTGTTGTGGTTTTTTTTAATACCTTGTCAAACGAAATCACCAAGAAGTATAGTGATAGTAAACAAAAAAGTATCAAGGGAGGGGATCAAAGCTTGAAGGATCAACCTCAAATTAACCTAGAAGCTGCAGACCTTGAGGAGCTAGCTGATATTATTTGCAAAAGGGTGAGTAACCCGATTACCATAGAGGATTCGAACCATCGTTTAATCGCCTATAGTAAGCATGGGAATTGGACAGATAAAGCCCGTATGGAAACGATCATGGGTCGCAGTGTTCCCGAGGCTGTACTGAATCGATTGTGGCAGGATGGAGTCATCCAGAAGCTGATGGAAAGTGATCAACCGATTCGCATCGAGGCGAAGAATGAAGTCGGACTCGGTGATCGTGTAGCCATCTCGATCCGCAAGGGTGTGAGTGTTCTTGGATATATCTATGTTCAAGAGGTGAATGAACCCCTCGGGGATGAGGAAATGGATTATCTCCGTCAGGCCGCACATGCTGCCATGCCGAAGCTGCATCGTAGGCTCACACGCCGTAGACTTCAGGATGAGAAGGGCAAGGAATTTTTCTGGGAGCTGTTGCTTGGTCATATTAAATCGCATCACGAAATTCAGATTCGAGCCGAGTTCATTCATTTGAAGCTGCCGCATCCTTTTTCCGTATTTATATTCGATGTGGAAGATGATCGATATGATCAGGTCCAGAAGGAGCTAGCTTTTCTACTTTCCAATCTTAGCGAAACCTTCTCTATCAACCAATTTCCTTTATGGGTAACGAATCAGAAGCAATTCATTCTCCTTGGTGGAGGGGGAAGGGAAAAGGTAGATTTTCATGATCGATGTCATGCTTTTGTACAGGAAGTGATTGGAAAGATTCAGGAACGATTCGGCCCACTAGCTATGACGGGTGTTTTCGGCAATGAATATGAGAGCTTCTCTTATATCGAGAAGAGCTATCAGCAGGCCTTGAATGTTCTTCATATGAAGAGAATACTGCCACAGGAAATGGGGGCCATCCGGGGTTATACGGATCTTGGAATCTATCGATTGTTGCCTACTTTTATAGAGAAGAATGCCGATGAGATGTACGTGAACCGCCGTTTAGAAAGGCTTGTTCGATATGATGAGGAGAATCAAAGTCAGCTCTTGTCTACGCTTGAAACCTATCTAGATTGTGCGGGGCATGTGAATATCGCCTCCAAAATCCTACACATCCATCCGAATACACTGGCCTATCGGTTGAGACGAGTTGGTGAGGTAGCTGGATTTGATTTGGATGATCCGAACCAGAGGATTTCTATGTTTATAGACCTGAAGTTGCGAAAAATATCAAAATAAATATGAAGTTGTAGAGGGATAATCTAGTACCGCATTGTATAATATGAAAGTAAATGTGGGCGGATTGTCCCAGAAGGAGAAGATGAGTAGATGTTAAAGAAAAAGGTTCTAGCAGGTTGTACACTTGCAAGTACAATTATTAGTATTCCGTTTGTGGGGTTGGCAGCAGAGATTCAGCCATATCAGGCACAGACGATTGAGCCGTACCAAGCGCAAGAGATCCAGCCTTATCAGGCGCAGACGATTGAGCCGTACAAAGCCCAAGAGGTTCAACCGTATCAAGCACAGACGATCGAGCCGTACAAAGCCCAAGAGGTTCAACCATATCAGGCACAGACGATCGAGCCATATCAAGCCAAGGAGATCCAGCCGTACAAAGCACAAGAAATTCAACCGGTTCAGTCTCAGCCTGTTCAACCAACCCAAGCCCAGCAGGTTAAGCCGACTGCGAATCCAGCGACTTCGAATACGTCTAAGACGAATAGTAGTAGTCAAGGGAAGGTTGTTTTGCCATCCTCTTATGTCTACCTTCAACTAGGAAGAACTCAGGCCTATGCAAACGGGAAATTAGTCGATCTTAATGTTGCTCCACAACTCATTGATAATCATACGATGGTACCGATTCGTGTCATTAGTGAGGCGTTAGGCTGCAAGGTGAACTGGAATGCGGAAACAAATGTGATCACGATTGTTTATAAAGGACAGACCATTGAATTATGCGCTGATTGGGATTATGCACTAGTGAACGGACAGAAAACATCCTTAGAGGTTAGCCCTCAGATTCTAGAGGGAACGACTGTGGTTCCTGTTCGTTTTATCTCGGAAACATTTAAGCAGCAGGTAAACTATGACCCTAGTACACATCAAATCGCTGTTCTATCGAAAGAAGCAGCACAAATCCAACCATATCAATCGTCAGAAATCACTCCTTACAAAGCCAATGAAATCACACCGTACCAGTCATCTGAAGTGAAACCTTATCAGGCTGAGGAGGTTCAACCGGGTAAACCAGCTGATGAAGTGAAGGTGAAT
>DATFAS010000147.1:0-12077 GCA_035254305.1 Bacillota bacterium | reverse complement strand
TATATAATTTAAAATAGATTTAATCTATAATAGAGTAGAAAGATTTATTAAAAAGAGGGGGATCTCATGAAACTATTCACGAAAAAAGCACTAAATGTCTTGGCTGTCTCAGCCTTAAGCATCGGTATGCTTGCCGGATGTGGCGGTGGTGGAGCAGATAAGGCCGCTAATAAGCCAGCCGATTCCAAGGACGGTCAAGCAGGTGGAGAGAAGGTAGCCAAAATCGGAGTCATTTCTTACCTAACAGGTGGGGGCTCTGCTTATGGAGAAGCCATTACGAATGGACTAAAGCTTGCTCAGGATGAGCTCAATGAGAAGAACAAAGGGAAATTAAAATTAGATCTAGCGATTGAAGATTCTGCTGGTAAGAAGGATCAAGCGATTGCTGCAGCTAATAAACTCATAAATAACGACAAAGTTGTCGGAATAATCGGACCGACATTAAGTGGTGAGATGTTTGCGGTTGGACCTATTGCTAATCAGAATGGGGTTCCGATTATGGGGACATCGACCACAGCTGAAGGGATTACAGATATCGGGGAATATGTATTCCGTAATGCACTCCCTGAATCTCTCGCTATTCCTGCTGCGGTTAAAACAGCCGTACAGAAGAATAATGTGAAGAAAGTGGCTTTAATGTATGCAAGTAATGATGACTTCGCCGTTTCTGGTTACAAAACAATGGAGAAAACCGTGAAGGAAATGGGCCTTGAAGTTCTAGATACACAAACCTTTGCAGATGGGGACTCTGATTTTAGTGCACAGTTGACTTCTGTTGCAGCTAAGAAGCCAGATGCAATCCTTGTTTCATCCTTGTATAAGGAAGGTGGATTAATCCTTTCTAAAGCAAGAGAAATGGGTATTAAGGCACCATTCATTGGAGGAAATGGATTTAACTCTCCACAGTTAATTAAGCAAGCTGGAGCTGCAGCAGATGATAGCTATGTAGGAACTCCATGGTATCCTGGCGGAACGGAAAAAGCGGATACTTTCGTGAAAAAATATACTGAAAAATTCGGAAAATCACCTGACCAATTTGCTGCCCAAGCCTATGATGCTCTCTATATTTATTCCCAAGCTTTACTTGCAGCAGGTAAGACCGATGATCGTGATGCATTTAAAGATGCTTTGGCGAAGTTAAGTGATTTTGAAGGGGTAACAGGTAAATTCAAGTTTGACCAAAAACATGATCCAGTCATGGATGTGAAGGTTCTTCATATTGAAGGTGGTCAATTTAAGCTTGTGAAGTAATAGTTTGTAGTAAAAATTGAAGGAGAAAACCATATGTTGATGCAACAAATTATCAATGGTTTGACCCTTGGAAGCACGTATGCCCTAGTTGCACTAGGGTATACGTTGATTTTTGGGGTCTTAGAAATTATAAATATGGCCCATGGAGAAATATTCATGTTTGGTGCATTCGTGGGTTTGATGACTGTATTGCATTTTAAAGGATCAATTTTTATTGCGATTTTGGCTGCTATTGCTGTAACAGCTGTTCTTGGTTTATTTTTAGAATGGATTGCACTCAAGCCATTACGCGGTAAAAAAGGTGTTTCACATTTGGCATCGTTAATCAGCACCATTGGGGTTTCCATCATGCTTGAGAATCTTGCACACAAGATATTCGGACCAGAAACCCAGCCATTTCCGATCCCATTTAATAATATTAATTTTGAACTGGGGACGATTCGAATTTCTCTAGTGCAGATTTTAATTTTTTCCATAGCTGTTGCTGTAATGATTGCTTTGCAGATTTGGTTAGGTAAGACTAAATACGGAAAAGCCCTTCGTGCCACAGCAGAGAATATGGAAACAGCGAGTCTACTTGGAGTCAATACGAAAAGAATTATCCTTATGACTGTATTATTAGCCTCTTCGATCGGTGGGATTGCTGGTGTTCTTGTAGGAATGGGCTTTAATGCAGTAGCTCCAACTATGGGGATTTCTATGGGTCTTAAGGGACTTGCAATTATTATCTTAGGTGGTATGGGGAATGTGCCTGGTGCTATGGTAGGAGGATTAATTCTTGGTGTAACAGAAGTATTTGCCGTTGTCTACGGAGGTTCTGCATACCGTGATGCGGTTGCTTTTGGAATGATTATTATTATCTTATTGCTTCGCCCGCAAGGTCTTTTCGGTTCTGGGCAACCAGTTAGGCGGTGAAAAGGTTTGATTGATTCATTATTAAATCCATATGTGTTACAAATTGTCATATTTATTGGAATTAATGGTTTACTTGCTCTTAGTATGTATCTTCCCCTTTCTACAGGACAATTGTCTTTAGGGGCTGCAGGGTTTATGAGTATTGGAGCTTATACGTCAGCTATTTTAACCATAGATGCAGGATTGCCGATACCAGTTGGGATTCTTGCGGGAGGTTTGATTGCAGCTCTGTTTGGTGTTTTGATCGGTGTTCCTTCGCTTCGTTTAAATGGAGTTTATCTTGCTATTTGTACGCTAGGCTTTGGAGAAATGGTTCGTGTAATTATTAATAATATGAAAATCACGAACGGAGCATTAGGTTTAAATCGGATTCCACAAATTGGGCAAGGAGAAGCTAAGGTATTGAAGGATATGGGAATAACCGCTAAAACCTTTGGACTATCTACCCCACAATTTGGTTCCGTATTAACTTTGATTACGATTCTTATTTTATTATTCATTGTGTTTGCTTTTATTTATCGTCAAGGAAAATCACGTGTGGGAAGAGCATTTGAAGCCATTCGAGCAGATGAGAGTGCTTCTCAGGCGATGGGGATTAATATCACAAGATATAAGGTTCTTGCTTTTTCACAAGGGGCGTTTATTGCAGGAGTAGCAGGTGCACTATCTGCCCATGTAACCTTCTCCATTAGTCCAAGTGACTTTGATTACCATCGTGCGGTAGAGGTATTAATCTTTGCAGTACTTGGAGGAAGTGAAGTGGTGTGGGGTCCTGTTCTTGGGGCTACCTTGCTTACTCTACTTCCGGAAGCACTACGTGGGGCAAGTGAGTGGCGGATGCTTATTTATGGGGCGATTCTAGTTCTCATGATGGTTGTTCGACCACAAGGAATCTTGGATGCTCATTTGGTTCGAAAGTTATCCTCCCGGTTTAAATCAAAGAAATCTACTGAATTAAACAAGGGGGTGTCCTCATGAGTTTGAAGCTAGAAGGTGTGGGAAAACGATTTGGTGGGCTGGCTGCACTTAACGATGTTAGCTTTGAGATTCGTGCGGGTGAAATATTTGGTTTAATTGGACCGAATGGGGCAGGTAAAACGACCTTATTTAACGTTATCACCTCCATTTTCCCACCTACAACGGGAAGTATTACGTTTGAAGGAAAAAAGATAAGTGAGATGAAGGCCCATGAGATTGCAAAATTAGGGATCACAAGGACCTTCCAGAATATTAAATTATTCAATCATTTAAGTGCACTAGAGAATGTGATGGTAGGGGCTCATTGCCGAACCAAATCAGGGGTATGGGCAAGCTTCTTTCGGATTCCTTCCCAGCGACGTGAGGAAAAGAAGACCCGTGAAAGGGCTATAGAATTATTAAAGATAGTTAATTTAGAGGGCTATGAGGATACCATTGCAGAGAATCTGGCCTATGGACAGCAACGTCGACTCGAAATTGCAAGAGCATTGGCAACAGAACCGAAGTTGATTTTGCTTGATGAGCCAGCAGCGGGGATGAATGAAAGTGAAACCAATGATTTGTTTCATATGATCAAGCGTATTCAGTCTATGGGGATTACGGTCGTTTTAATCGAACATGACATGAAGCTTGTCATGAATATCTGTGATCGTCTAGCTGTTATCAACTTCGGCCAAAAAATTGCAGAAGGAATTCCGGAGGAAGTCCAGAAAAATCCTGAGGTGATTGAGGCTTACCTCGGTAGAGAAGAGGATGACGAAGCATGCTAAAGATCACAGGACTAGAAACCTATTATGGAAATATACAAGCATTGAAGGGAATCGATCTAGAGGTCACTCAAGGTGAAGTGGTTACCATGATCGGAGCTAATGGTGCTGGGAAAACAACGACCATGAAAACAATGGCAGGCCTTCTTAAACCTAGACAAGGTAAGATTGAGTTCATGGGTGAAGATGTAACCGGAATGCGCCCTGATCAATTACTTCAAAGAGGAATATCCCTTGTTCCGGAGGGGAGAGCTATCCTATCGAAAATGACGGTACAGGAAAACCTAGAAATGGGAGCCTTCCTCCGACGGGATTCTGAGGTTAAGAAGGATATCGAGAAGGTTATGGATCGCTTTCCTATTCTTAGGGAAAGAAAGAATCAATTAGGTGGGACGATGTCAGGGGGGCAGCAGCAGATGTTGGCTATTGCTCGGGCCTTAATGTCGAGACCTAAATTACTTTTGCTAGATGAGCCATCTATGGGTCTTGCACCACTTATTGTGGCGGATATCTTCCGTATTGTAAAAGAAATCAATCAAGAGGGGACAACCGTACTTCTAGTAGAGCAGAACGTCCGCCAGGCACTTAAGGTAGCTCATAAGGGGTATGTACTTGAAACCGGAAAAATTATTACTTCGGGATCATCTACTGACCTACTCAATGATCCATTGGTAAAAGAGGCCTATCTTGGCCATGTCGGCTAATGAAAGAAGGGTATAGCGCTGTTGCTATACCTCTTTTTTACATCGTTTCAAAAATATATCGTTCATGAAATAATAAATTAAGAATAAGATTTGGGAACTTACGCTGACTAATATTGAGAAATTCATTGATAATAAACATCTCCTTCGAGGTAAATGAAAAGATAATCTCTCCCCACAATTCTGTTTCATAGCGGCAAAGCATGCCTAGGATATACATGAGCATGTAATGTGCTGCAATTTCGGGAACCTGTTGAAGTGGTTTCTGATCTATAAAATAATGATTTCCTTTGTAGTCTTGAATAAATAAACTATTTTCAAATCCGCGAGGGGATTCGGAAACATGGATTTTATCAGGATGGTCCCATTTTATTCGGATGATTCCTCTTGGTGTTTGAATTTCATGATGATTAAATTGTGCCTTTCCGTGATTATGTCGATTAAGAAAATGGATAAAGCTGTCATACGTAAGATGATAAACATCTAGTAGCTGCTCAGGTAAATAAAATATGGTCACGGGTGAAGAAAAATCGATATGCTGAGAGATATGGAGTGGATGAAGTCGAATTTCCTGGTAAGTTTTCTCATAACTTTCCCTTAGTTCAGGAATAATGGATAATAAATCCTTTATTTTATATTTCTGCCCAATCATATCCCCACCATTTAGAAGGTGGGCAATAAGCGGGAATAATCCTTCTTTCTGGATTTTTACTTCATCATCCGAGAAGGAATAATCAAATTTCTTCAGTTTCCGACTTGTGGCCCCGTGCTGAAGCACTCGTGTATGGGCAGGGTAAAAGGGATCGGAGGTAAGAATAACAGCTTTAAGTAAGCTAACCATACCATAATAGAGGAGCAATGGTTTCACAAGGATATTACTACATGCAGCTGCAGCGTAGTATTCCTTACCCTGCTTTATGTAGTAAATGAACTTTTGCGTGTTTTGAAAGGCTAACTTCGAAGCATCTTTCTCAAAGCTATGGAGATAGCATTCCTGCAAAAAGGATTTTACATGGGGTTCACTTTCAAAATAGAGAAACATGCTCCACAGCTTTTCGATGGGATTTTCACAATTTACTCGATGGATTCGTAGCATGATTCATCACCAGCTCTTGTTTTTGTAATATTCGGTAATAGTTATTTTGAGTTAAACAAAATCCTTTATTTAAGAAGTATTGTATGTAAGAATGCGAACAATATGAGGGTTCTATTGACAGTAAAATATGGATTTTGATAAACTACGTCTAATATATTTTAGGATCTAAGAAAAGAAAGGAAGGAAATTCAACGTGTGGGAAAATAAATTTGCAAAAGAAGGTCTTACGTTTGATGATGTACTGTTGGTTCCTGCTAAGTCGGAAGTACTTCCCCGTGATGTCAATCTGTCCATAAAATTAAGTGAGGCAGTCAAGTTAAACATCCCCTTAATTAGTGCAGGGATGGATACCGTTACAGAATCCGCTTTAGCGATTGCCATCGCAAGACAAGGTGGAATGGGAATTATCCATAAAAACATGAGAATTGAGCAACAAGCAGAAGAGGTTGATCGAGTGAAGAGATCGGAGAGTGGGGTTATCACGAATCCATTTTCACTTTATCCGAATGAACCTGTTTTTCGTGCGGAAGAAATCATGTCCAAATATCGTATTTCTGGTGTACCGATTGTAGATGAGAATCACCGCCTTGTAGGAATTATTACCAATCGTGACATGCGATTCGTTCATGACTATTCAATTCCTATCTCAGAAGTTATGACCAAAGAAAATCTTGTTACTGCTCCAGTTGGGACAACCCTTAAGGATGCAGAAACTATTTTGCAAAAGCACAAGATTGAGAAGCTTCCACTCGTTGATGATCAATTTATTTTAAAAGGTCTTATTACAATTAAAGATATCGAGAAAGCCATCCAGTTCCCGAATGCTGCTAAGGATAGCCAAGGCCGATTATTAGTTGGGGCTGCGGTAGGTGTTTCGAAGGATACATTTGAAAGGGCAGCTGCACTTATTTCCCATGGAATAGACTGTCTAGTAGTGGACACTGCACATGGACATTCACAGGGGGTTCTAGATACGGTTCGTGAACTTCGCAGACTATATCCTGATTTAACCATCATGGCAGGAAATGTGGCAACAGGAGAGGCTACGAAGGACCTTATAGAGGCAGGTGCTTCTGTTGTTAAAGTGGGAATTGGACCAGGTTCCATTTGTACGACACGTGTTGTTGCAGGGATTGGTGTGCCACAAATCTCGGCTATTTATGATTGTGCATCAGTAGCTAGAAAATATAATGTTCCCATTATTGCAGATGGTGGTATCAAATATTCTGGGGATCTTACGAAAGCAGTTGGAGCTGGCGCCAATGCGATTATGATTGGAAGCTTGTTTGCTGGTTGTGAAGAGAGTCCAGGAGAATCTGAAATTTATCAGGGTAGAAGATTTAAAGTATACCGTGGTATGGGATCTCTTGGGGCAATGAAGGAAGGAAGTAAGGACCGCTACTTCCAAGAGAATGAAAAGAAACTGGTTCCTGAAGGAATCGAAGGTAGAGTTGCTTATAAAGGACCACTTTCAGAAGTGATTTTCCAACTAATTGGGGGCCTTCGAGCAGGAATGGGTTATTGTGGAACAAGAAGCCTTCAAGAGCTGCGTGATAACGGGAAATTTATCCGTATTACAGGTGCAGGCTTGGTTGAAAGCCATCCACATGATATCCAAATTACAAAAGAAGCACCTAATTACTCCTTCTAATTAGTCCGGGGGGATTACCCCGGCTTCTTTTTAATTCTTTCACTTAAAGCCATTGTAATGGCACCTTGAAAAAGGGGTAACCTAAAGTTGAAGTAATTAAGGATAGGTTGTATTAAGTTGAAAGGATAAATGGATCATTCTATCTGAGGGATGGCCCTATTGTTGTCTTTTTTTGGCGCCTTATGTAGAATAAAGAAGGAAAATAAACAATTAATAAATCCATGTGAATGGTATAGGGGGATAAAGATGGTTGAGACAGGTACCGAACGAGTAAAACGAGGTATGGCAGAAATGCAAAAGGGCGGCGTCATCATGGACGTCATTAATGCTGAGCAGGCAAAGATTGCTGAAGCTGCAGGTGCAGTAGCTGTTATGGCATTAGAACGTGTTCCTGCAGACATCCGAGCTGCAGGTGGAGTAGCACGGATGGCTGACCCAACCATTGTTGAAGAGGTAATGGCAGTCGTATCTATTCCTGTAATGGCTAAAGCAAGAATTGGACATTTCGTGGAAGCAAAAGTTCTTGAAGCTCTTGGAGTTGACTACATCGATGAGAGTGAAGTATTAACTCCTGCCGATGAAGTATTCCATATCAATAAGAAGGATTTCACTGTTCCATTTGTTTGTGGTGCACGTGATCTTGGAGAAGCGCTTCGCCGTATTGGAGAAGGTGCATCTATGATCCGTACGAAGGGTGAACCGGGAACAGGGAATATCGTGGAAGCTGTTAGACATCAACGCATGATGCAAAGCCAAATCCGTAAGGTTCAGGCAATGTCTTATGATGAATTAATGGCAGAAGCGAAGAACATTGGTGCTCCTTATGAATTGCTTGAGTTCGTTCATAAGAATGGTAAACTTCCAGTGGTTAATTTTGCAGCTGGTGGAGTTGCTACTCCTGCCGATGCAGCACTTATGATGCAATTAGGCTCTGACGGAGTATTTGTTGGTTCTGGTATCTTCAAATCTGATAATCCTGAGAAATTTGCAAAAGCAATTGTTGAAGCAACTACTCATTACCAGGATTATAAACTAATTGGACAACTATCCAAAAATCTTGGATCAGCTATGAAGGGTATTGAAATTTCTTCTCTTCTCAAAAATGAACGTATGGCTGAACGCGGTTGGTAAGGAGAAGTACCATGAAAATCGGAGTATTAGCTCTTCAAGGAGCTGTAGCCGAGCATATGCGACTGCTAGAGAAGGCAGGGGCTGAAGCTGTAGCTGTCAAGAAGGTTTCAGAGCTTGATGAAATCGACGGGTTAGTGATTCCTGGCGGAGAGAGCACGACCATCGGTAAATTGATGAAACAGTACGGCTTCGATCAAGCGCTACAGCAATTTAGTGATCAGAGGAAACCATTATTTGGGACTTGCGCCGGAATGATTCTGCTTGCTAAGGAGATTGCAGGGCAAGATTGGTGTCATCTTGGCTTGATGGATATGAAGGTAGAACGCAATGCCTTCGGTAGACAGAGAGAAAGCTTCGAAGTGAACCTGTTGGTGAAAGGTGTCGCAGATGATCTTAGAGCTGTATTTATCCGTGCTCCACTTATTCTTGAAACAGGTTCTAATGTTGATATTCTTTCTATTCATAATGAACAGATTGTTGCTGCCAGACAAGAGCATATCTTAGTAGCATCCTTTCATCCAGAATTAACAGATGATGAACGTATGCATGCTTATTTCCTAGAGATGGTTAAGCAATATCAAGGATCTTCTAAACAAACAGTCTAGATAATAAGAAAATAGTCTTGCCCCTGGCAAGGCTATTTCTATTTGCATAAAACCTGTCAATTGTAGTAAATTATAAAGGATAAGTTTAATAATATAGGCAATGAAGGGATAAGTATCCAAGTTGAATTCGACGCAGAGAGTCGGTGGTTGGTGCAAGCCGATCGAATATAAACTGGTGAATCCACCCCTGAGCTTAAAGGATAAAAGAGTGGGCTTATGATTAGCCAACTAGGGTGGCAACGCGGGTAAATCTCGTCCCTATTGAATTGGGGGGGAGATTTTTTCATTAGCGGTTAACAGAGGTGAATCCACTTCGAACGATTCTTCGTTTAGAAGCTTTTCTTATAGATGGAATATAGAAATATGTTATAGCCAAAGGAGAATGAAGGGCATGCTTGACATTAAAAGGTTACGAAATGATTTTGAAAATGTGAAGAAGGCATTAGAGAATCGTGGAGAAAGCATTAATGAAATTGATAAGTTTACCGAGCTTGATACGAGAAGAAGATCACTCCTTGTCGAAACCGAAACATTAAAAAATAAAAGAAATACTGTTTCTGAAGAAATTGCAAGAAAGAAGAAAAATAAGGAAGATGCGAATGATCTTATTGCCGAGATGAAGGTCGTATCCGATCAAATCAAGGATTTAGACGAACAAATCCGCCAAGTGGAGGAGGATCTCGATCAAATCCTTCTCTCTATACCGAATATCCCTCACGAAAGTGTACCCGTCGGATTGACAGAGGATGAGAATGTTCCTATTCGTCATTGGGGGGAGACTACTACCTTTTCCTATGAACCGAAGCCACATTGGGACATAGCGACTGACCTTGGAATCTTAGATTTTGAGGCTGCAGCGAAGGTAACAGGAAGTCGTTTTGTATTCTACAAAGGACTTGGTTCCCGTCTTGAGAGAGCTTTAATTCAATTTATGCTTGATTTACATGTCGATCAACATGGATATGTGGAGATGATCCCACCTTATATTGTAAACCGGACGAGTATGACAGGCACAGGACAGCTACCTAAATTTGAAGAGGATGCTTTCAAATTAGAAGGAGTTGATTACTTCTTAGTTCCTACAGCTGAAGTTCCTGTAACCAATTATCATCGTGATGAGATCCTTTCGGTTGATCAATTACCGATTAAATATGCAGCTTATAGCGCATGTTTCCGTTCAGAAGCAGGCTCTGCAGGAAGAGATACGAGAGGGCTGATTCGCCAACATCAATTTAACAAGGTAGAGCTTGTTAAATTCGTCAAGCCGGAGGATTCGTATGAGGAATTAGAGAAGCTCACGAATGATGCTGAACGCGTATTACAGCTGCTTAAACTTCCCTATCGAGTATTAAGTATGTGTACAGGAGATCTTGGCTTCACTGCAGCCAAGAAATATGATATCGAAGTATGGATTCCAAGCTATAATTCCTATCGTGAAATTTCTTCTTGTAGTAACTTTGAAGATTTCCAAGCAAGAAGAGCCAGTATCCGTTTCCGCAGAGAGCAGAAAGCGAAGCCTGAATTCGTTCATACATTGAATGGTTCTGGTCTTGCCATTGGTAGAACGGTTGCAGCGATCCTTGAGAATTATCAGCAAGAGGATGGTAGTGTCATCATTCCAGAGGTATTGAGACCTTATATGGGTGGAAAAGAACGTATCAGTAAATAGTAAGGGTAGAACCGGGTGAGATTCACTCGGTTTTTTATTTATGGAAGGGGAGAATCGTTCATGATTAAAGTAAGGCAAGGAAAATTATCAGACATAGATGCTTTGTTGGAATTGGAATATCGAATTTTCCCGAAACAATGGCATATTCCTAACGACTTTCCAGAAAAAATGATGAAAAAAAATCAACACGTACTCCGTGTTGTGGAAGAAGAAGGTGCATTGAAAGGGCACTATTACTTTTTACCGCTTTCTCATTCAATCTATGAACTTGTATTGCATGGCGAACTAGATGAAAAGGAACTGGCAAAGTATATTCTTCCTTATCCAATAGAAGGCGAGGCCTATCTCTATTTAATGTGCATCATTGTAGATACTCAGTCTTCTAGTCGTCATCAATATGCGGATGCCTTAATCGATGATATGCGTGAACATCTCTCAAACCTTCAAAAACAAGGAATGAACTTGAAAGAATTTGGGGGAATTTTCATTTCTAAGGGAGGCGTCAAGGTAGCCTCGGCCTTAGGAATGAACAAGACAGGAGAGATTACTTACTCTGATGGAATTACCTATTCCATCTATCGCGGTTGACGAGAGAAACGATCCTCTACGACATTACTCTTAATTAATACTTTAACAACAATAAGCCCAATGAGAGCTCCAATGAAGCTACTTGAAAGAAAAGAAGGGATAAAGGCTAAAGCTCCCATAGATTTACCTAAGAAAATCTTAGCGAAGGGCACCGAAATAAGGCTACCGACAATCCCTGTACCAATCACTTCACCAATGGGTGCAGCCCAATGACGTTTGATCGTTTGATAGAGGACACCTGCTAGGAATGCACCGATCATCCCACCCGGGAAGGCTAGCAGGGTACCTGTTCCAAGAAGGTTACGTAATAAACCAATGGCAAAAGCTACAAATACACCAGGACCAGGTCCAAGAAGGATCGCTGCTGTGACATTCACTGCATGCTGAATTGGGAATGCTTTGGCAACTCCTGCAGGAACCCAAAAAATATTAGAAAAGATTGTCCCAATAGCAACTAATAGTGCCATTAGAGTCAATCGTTTCGTTTGACTCATGATTAACACTCCTTCAACATTTTTCGGAAAATAAGAAATCCGCTTCCGATCAAGCAATGAAAGCGGTGTGAGTAAATTTAGTATATCATGGTGAAAAAAATAAAGAAAAGGTAGATTCCAAAAAGGAGCACATTCTTCTATGGGATGAGGATCATGGAGTACTTAGAGATTTTCATAATCAACTAATTTTGTAGGAATGTTATTCCATTTCAATGCTATAGTTATTTTAAA
>DATFAS010000146.1:0-30897 GCA_035254305.1 Bacillota bacterium | reverse complement strand
ATCGGTTATTTTGGTCGTACCAAGCCAGCAGCTAGAGTTAAAAAGAGCCATGAGAATGGGAGCAGCGGATACGTTAAGCTCACCGTTTAGTCGGGATGAAATTAAGCAGGCTTTGCAGGTCGCAGATCAGCGGTTATCACTGCCTGCAGGGCAACCAGAGAAGTATGCTGGGCGCATCATCACTATTTGCGGAACAAAGGGTGGAATCGGAAAGACTACGGTTACTGTTAATCTTGCTGTTACCATGGCCAAGTATAACCTGAAGGTAGCTGTGGTGGATGCCGATCTCCAATTTGGGGATGCTGCGATCATTTTGGACTTACAGCCGAGAAAGACCATCTATGAATTTATCAAGGAATGTAATGAAGATTATAGTCAAATTGGCAGTTATATGATTCATCACAGCTCAGGTGTTGATCTATTAAGTGCGCCCCATCGTCCAGAATTTGCAGAAGAAATCGAGGGAGCTGACCTGGCAGCCATCTTAAGTCAACTGCAACAGCAATATGATGTGGTTCTAGTGGATACTCCACCTGCCTTGGTGGAAACGAGCCTTGTAGCCCTCGAGCATTCTACCGATATTTTATTAATCACTTCTATGGAACTGCCAACCCTGAAGAACTCGAAGCTAGGAATGGAAACTCTCGAAACACTAGGTCTTAAAGAGAGAACGAAAATCATTCTTAACAGAGATTCAGAAGTGAAGGGACTACGCTTGGAATCTGTAGAAGAAATTTTGGGCTCACCGATTTTTACTAGAATTCCAAGTGACGGTAATGTGGTGGTGCCTTCCATTAATCAGGGAATTCCTTTTGTTCTCTCTCACTCTAGAGCTGCGGTTTCACGAAGTATCTTTACTCTAGCATCTATGATCCTAGGTAAAAAGAGCATGAGTTCATCCTCTCCTAAGGAAGCACCTTCTTTCTTAGCTCGTGTTCTTGGGAGAAGGTAAGGAGGTGTAAGCATGTCTCTACTCAAAAGAATATCCGAGCAACACACCAAGCAAACACCTATTGCTCAGCCTTCAGGGGGGGGCATTCGATCGAAGGTTCAGCAAATTCCACAGGAATCAGAGACGAAGCAGCGCCTGCGCCAGTATCTAATTGAGGAATTAAAGAAGAACCCGGATACGAAGGAAGAGGAGATGAGCACGCTTGTCGTTAAGCTCGCAGAGCCCTTTTTCGAAAAAGAAGAAGTAAAAAGCTCGGCAGAAAAGGACACTCTCATTCACACGGTACTTCATGAGATTACGGGATATGGTCCGATCACTCCCTTATTAGATGATCCGGAAGTAAGTGAAGTAATGGTCAACGGACCTTATCAGATCTATGTCGAGAAGGGTGGGCAGCTAGTTAGAACGAATATATTTTTCCGAGATGATGAGCATGTGATTCAAGTGATTGAAAAAATTGTCTCTCCTTTAGGCCGCCGAATTGACGAAAATAGTCCGATGGTAGATGCCAGGCTCCCAGATGGTTCCAGGGTAAATGCGATTATTCCTCCACTAGCCTTGAATGGTCCGACACTGACTATTCGGAAATTCTCACGTGATCCCTTCACCATTCATGACCTCGTTCGTTTCGGGACTCTCGATGATAGGATGTCTTGCTTCCTAGAAGGTTGTGTGAAAGCGCGGCTTAATCTCTTCATTAGTGGAGGAACGGGTTCAGGAAAAACAAGTACGTTAAATGTGTTGTCCTCCTTTATCCCGGATGATGAACGGATCATTACGATTGAGGATGCGGCAGAGCTGAAGCTCTCTCAAGAGCATGTCGTTTCTCTAGAGACCCGTCCACCGAATATTGAAGGGAAAGGGGCGATTACGATTCGTGATCTCGTCCGAAATTCCCTGCGAATGAGACCGGAACGAATTGTGATTGGGGAGGTCAGAAGTGGAGAGGCCTTGGATATGCTACAGGCGATGAATACAGGGCATGATGGATCACTCGCTACAGGGCATTCCAATTCTCCGAGGGATATGTTAGCTCGTCTAGAAACGATGGTGTTAATGGCAGGGATGGATCTTCCTGTACGGGCCATTCGTGAGCAGATTGCTGGAGCACTTCATATGATTATCCAACAATCTCGTCTAAAAGACGGAAGTCGTAAAATCACTCATATAACGGAGGTTCTGGGGATGGAGGGGGATACCATTGTGTTGCAGGATATCTTTATTTTTCAGCAAACGACGGTAACTCCAGAGGGAAAGATTGTTGGTAAATTTATACCGACAGGGATTCGGCCTCGTTGCTTAGAGCAGCTAGAGAGATTTGGAGTTCAAATTCCTGTGCAGTGGTTCCAGGAGGAGTGATCTAAGTGAATGTAATCCTATACCCCTTTGTATTTATTGGATTTACTTTTCTTTTTGGCCTAGTAGGCACTAAGCTCATGAATCGAAAAAAGACATTGGAACAGCGTCTACAACGCTACCTTCCACAGGGAATCATCGCCTCTCAGGATATCATCTTAGAAGAGCCGCGTGTCCCCTTATATCGTAAGATCTTCCTCTGGGCATCATCGCAGCTTGCGGGTAGGCCCTTCCTTGGAAAGTGGGAACAGAGATTAGAACAAGCGGGGATCTCGCTTAAACCAGAGGAATTTATGACATTATGCTTGCTCCTTAGTCTTATGGTTGGTTTTCTCTTTGCAATTTTGGGTTTACCTGTATTTTCACTAGCTCTTGTCTTGATGATCGGCTATTTCGGCCCGAATATGGCTTTACAAAGCCGTCGAACGAAACGTCTACAACGTTGTGCCGCGCAGCTACCTGCTGCACTGTCTTCCATGGCTACCTCTCTTCGGGCGGGATTTAGTTTTCTACAGGCTTTACAGATGTTATCGAAGGAACTTCCTGATCCACTCGGACCTGAACTAGCAAGAACTCTAAGGGAATTAAGTCTTGGCATGTCGTTAGAAGAAGCATTGAAAAGGCTGATCGAACGCCTGCCCAATGATGACTTGGAATTAGTCGTACTTGCTTTACTTATCCAACGATCCACTGGGGGGAATCTAGCCGAAATTCTTGAGACCATTCAAGAGACGGTACAAGAGAGAATTCGCATTCAGGAGGAAATTCGGACATTAACAGCTCAAGGTAGAGCCTCTGCGTGGGTAATTACTCTTTTGCCTCTGATACTGGTTGCTTTATTTAGTTTGCTTGATCATCAATTTTTCGATCCTTTACTTCATACGAAGTTAGGTTGGGGATTAATCGGGTATGGAGTGGTATCTGGGTTCATTGGGTGGATTTTAATGAAGAAGCTAATTCGAGTGGAGGTGTAGGAATTGGAGAAGCTTCTATTCTATATAAGTTGTCTAGGGTTCTTTATCCTCCTCAGTGCGGGAATCCTACAAGGATTAGTGGGACGGAAGCAGAGAATCGTCAAAAGAATAGAATCACTTCGGCTTTCTTCCACTGTCTCGGTGCAGGTACTAGAAGAGGACAAGAGCTCGTGGAAAGAACGAGTGCTGCTTCCTCTTTGGAACCGATGCAAGGAGGTCATCTCCAATCGAACTACAGGTAAAAGAAAAGAGCATCTTTCGAGGGTTTTGGCGGAAGCAGGGCATCCTTTCCACTGGTCAACAGTGGACTTTATGCTAGTGGAATGTGGACTTACGGCTGGGATGTTTCTTTTCTTTTTTCTCTTGTTTCTGCCATCAGGTAAACCCATCTCAGCTTTACTCTTGTCTGGGGTAGCCTCTAGCTTAGGATGGATCTATCCGCGTCTATACTTAAAGGACCAGAAGAAAAAACGATTGAATAAAATTGAGAAATCTATGCCTGATTTCTTCGATATGGTCAATGTTTCTCTGGAGGCTGGCATGGGGTTAGATGCGGCATTGCTAAAGGTTTCCAAACGTATGAATGGGCCACTAGGAGAGGGATTTCTTCGTTCGATTGAGGAAATGAAGCTGGGGAAAACAAGAAAGGAGGCCTTCAATGGCCTCCGGGAGAGAATTCCAAGTGAATTATTCCAAAGTGTCATGAGTGCAATGATCCAGGCTGATCAATTCGGTATTGGAATGACGAAGGTCATCCGTTCTCAAACGAGACGAATTCGTGAACAGAAAAGACAAAAGGCTCGTGAACAGGCCATGAAGGCCCCGATCAAAATGCTTATTCCACTCGCCTTATTCATTTTCCCCACGCTGTTCATCGTCATTCTCGGACCTATGGTGGTGAAGATTGTTACCCAATGGCTGTAATTACTCTAGTAGCTTGAATCTAGTGGTCCAACGGTTCTGGCAGATCGAATGATGTCAGTGACCCTGTCTAGAGGTCAATTAAGCTTGCTTGACTCGGTCCTTGTTCTCCGTTCTCAGCTAGGAAGGTCTGGACCCGCTGCAGGGAGAGTTGTTCTTTTTTGGTTAGGTCCTTACGGTATTTAGAATAAAGAAAAGCTGCTTCCGGGAAGGAAAGGTGGGCATGTGTGGAGATTCCATCATTCGTAAATGGATTCCAGAAAATCACTTGCCATTCATAGATTCTTTCTTCCTTCGGAATCTTGTTGAATAGATCGCGTTTAATCGCAAAGATGGTCTGCAGGCTTCGCCAAATTCCCTCCCATAGAGGGCTCTTTTTTTCAGGTTCAGGGAGGATTTCTTCTGCTTTTAGTAGAAGGCTCTTCATCTGATCGAAATCAGATTCGTCCATGGCTTTAAGTTCTTTTTCTAATTGAAGAATCCATAAATTAATGAAGCTATAGTTCTGATTCACAGCAATTGCGGATAAATCCTCTTTCTGCTGTTTGGTATCGGCAGTTAAGAATTGTGTGTAGAATTCCTCAAACTTAATCATGTTCCACCATCCTATTTGGTCTCCCTCTATTTTAGCAGGGTTGAATAAAAGCGGAAAGCTATTGAACAAAAATAGAATGTAACAATAATAGAAATAATAGTTTTTCTTATAATTTTGTTTATCATCCACTTTACAAATGATTAATTTTGAATTAACGTAGTATTGATAAGTTATTTTAGATTGGTATTTAGGATCGTTTTTTATACAAACGTTTATTTTGGGGGGTTAAACAATGTCTTCGTTAGGAATCGAATTGAAGCGTTTGCGTGAGGCAAAAGGACTAACTCTTGAAGAGGCCTCCACCAAGGTTGGGATTACGAGACAATATCTTAGTATGCTAGAAAAGGGGCAACGCAAATCGGCTTCCTTCGAGATTATGAACCGGATCTCAGATGTTTACGAGGCACCTATGGAATATCTGAAGAAGTTTATTCATGAACCGGGTAATCCTTTAACTGATAAAGAGCTAACTCTATGGAACCAATTAAATAAGAAGATCGAGGATGAGATTTATTATAAAAATAGTGAGCAACTAACGAAGATCATTCAGGCACAATAGGACTGGAATGCTGTAATGGATTCGTTTTGGAGAGACATTGTGGATAGGACAAGCCATTGGGGGATTGAACGAGATTGACATCTGAAATGAGTCTTCCTTTGGATGGTTTCATCCTTCGATTGAGCAGGAATCTGGCTAACCTTCGTAGAAATGAGTTCTACAAAGGAGGGATTGAATGGGATTTGAAATGAAGTACGAGGCTTATCTGGAGGAACACTTGAGTATAAGATCAGGTGAATCATACCGTCGACTGAAAGAGGGTCATGGTGAAGCGGAGAAACTATTTTTAGAGAAGGTTTGGTGGCCTTTGTTTCATCACTTTCAATATTTGTATCCCGAATATGAGGTGGATGACTTTAAGGATGGGAAGAGATATTTGGATTATGCCTATATACGTCCCGGAGTTCAGATTTGCTTCGAGATCGATGGCTATGGTCCTCATCTCAAGAATATTAGCCGTTGGCAGTTCGCTGATCAACTTGAACGACAGAATCATTTAATCCTCGATAGGTGGATGGTTATTCGATTCTCCTACGATCAAGTAGTGGACCGACCGCGCTGTTGCCAACAAACAACACAGCTAGCTATTAGCCGAATCATGGGTAAGGAATTCGATCAACTTCCACTTAATCATATAGAAAAGGAAGTGATACGCTTCGCAATGGAGAAGGGGGATACGGTATTCACCCTCGGAGAAGTGGCTTTATTATTGAATGCAAGTAAGAAATTCACTAGAAATATCCTCAAGAATCTCATCCAAAAAAGAATATTACTCCCCGCATCAGGCAAAGAACGAATTTGCTCCTATCGATTAAGTGAAGGGGTACAAAACCCTTTCAGATACTAATGACTTTTCCAAAGTTTCTATTTTAATATTGTAAGGATAAGGATAAAGTAAGAGCCTGTTGGGCCTTAAGAACTCGTGATAATCCGGTGAAAAGGATTGGTGAGTTGGTGATAAGGAACCGAGAGGCTCTTATTTGCACAAAACTTAGAGTGAAAGAGGAAATAAGGAACCTACAGGCCTTTAAGACCTCGATAATCCGATGAAAAGGGTTAGTGAGGTGGTGATAAGGAACTGAGAGGCTCTTATTTGCACAAAACTGAGGGAGAAAGGTGAAATAAGGAACCTACAGGACCTTAAGGTCTCGATAACCCGGTGAAAAGGATTGATGAGGTGGTGATAAGGAACCGAGAGGCTCTTATTTGCACAAAAACGAGAATGAAAGAGGAAATAAGGAACCAATAGGCCCTTAAGGTCTCGAAAATCCGGTGAAAAGGATTGTTGAGGTGGTGAGGGAGGCCCTGAAAGGCCTTCATCAAGTCCTCGACATTCGAAACTGCGGCCAATCCTATTCTAGCTCCTCTTTATCTGCGATATACTCCAGTAGCTTTTCACAGGAACGATAAATAATATTGTAGGAATTTAGGAAGGCATCATCGCCTTGGCTCCATGGGTCAGGGACGCTGCCGCCTTTTTCGATCGGGTCGAAATCTCTCATTAACCATAACTCACCCCGAATCTGACCTAACTTCTCGATATTTCCTCTATTCGAAGTATCCATAGCCACAATATAATTCCACTTATCTAACTCATCACCCTTGAGATGGCGGCCACGCAGCTCATCGATGGAGATACCGTGTTTTTTAGCGACCTTTCTAGAACCGGGGTCTGGGGCTTCTCCCACATGATAACTAGCCGTTCCTGCAGAGTCGATGTGAAACCGATTTTCCCACCCGCGCAAGCGAACTAATTCACGAAAAATCCCTTCCCCTAAGGGAGAACGACAGATATTTCCCAAGCAAACGAATATGACATTAATCACAACCTAGACCTCCTTTTTTTGATATGATATCACAGGAGAGTAAACCTTAGAAATTGCAATCTCATTTTAGAGGAGAAGGGTGCGTTGATAAAAAAGAGAGAGAATAGAGATGTTAAGATAGGAAATGTTAGAAGTTAGACACATATCCTAAGGATTTGTTATACTGTTTTATGGGTTACATCATTACATTATTTAACGGCAATGGAGGTAAAGCAATGGCTGACTTGTACTCCAATAATTACCTGATTGTCGCCATCTTTTTATTCCTGGGGTTAGCCCTTCCTGTAGGAGCGTTGACTGCAGGGCGTTTTTTGCGCCCGTACAATCCGACTCAGGAGAAGCGGACAACCTATGAAAGTGGGATGGAACCGTATGGTGGCAGTTGGGTACAGTTTAACGTCGTTTACTACGTTTATGCGTTACTATTCGTAGTGTTTGACGTTGAAACCATATTCTTGTATCCATGGGCAGTGGCTTACGATCAACTAGGATTGTTCTCCTTAGTTGAGATGTTTATTTTCGTATTGCTATTGGTCATTGGATTAGTATATGCCTGGAAGAAGAGGGTGTTAGAATGGAATTAAACTTGGAAGGCATCACCCCCGAGGAAAAACAAGATCTTGATCGCAACGTCTTCGTTACTACGTTAGAACAAGTTAAAGCTTGGTCACGTAGTAATTCCTTATGGCCGCTAGGTTTTGGTCTTGCTTGCTGCGCTATCGAGATGATGGCGACAGGTGGAGCAGATTATGACTTCGACCGATTCGGAGTTATGTTCCGTGCATCGCCACGTCATTCAGATTTAATGATTGTTGCAGGTACTGTAACGAAAAAGATGGCACCTGCTGTTCGCAGATTGTATGATCAAATGCCAGAACCAAAGTATGTAATTGCAATGGGTGTATGTGCTACGGCTGGTGGACCTTATGTGAATGCCTATTCCGTGGTAAAAGGAGTAGACCAAATCGTTCCGGTTGATGTGTACATCCCTGGTTGCCCGCCAAATCCTGCAGCGCTAATTTATGGCGTGAATAAATTGCAGGAAAAAATTCGTTATGAAGCTAAGACTGGAAGGAGGATTACCAGTCGATGAGTGAAAAACCATTTAGTGAGATGACACCTGAGGAGAAGGCAGCTGCGAAAGCGAAAGCTGTTGCGCAAGCAAAAGCGAAGGCGCAAGCAAAGCTACAAGGGGAAGAACCTCAAGCCCCTGCAGAGGCACCCGCTCCTGATCCAGCTAATAAACCAATTAGCGAAATGACACCCGAAGAAAAAGCAGCCGCGAAGGCAAAGGCTGTTGCCGAAGCCAAAGCGAAAGCACAGGCGAAGCTTAAGGGTGAAGCAACGGAAGCCCCTGCAGAGGCACAGACTCCAGCACCAGCTGAAAAACCAATCAGTGAGATGACACCAGAAGAGAAAAAGGCTGCCAAGGCGAAAGCGGTAGCAGAGGCGAAAGCGAAGGCTGCTGCGAAGTTATCTGGTGAGGCTCCTGTTGTAGAGAAACCAGTTAGTGAAATGACACCAGAAGAGAAGGCAGCTGCTAAGGCGAAAGCTATCGCTGAAGCCAAAGCAAAGGCCGCTGCGAAGTTATCCGGGGAAGCTCCTGCTGCAAATAAGCCAGCTAGTGAGATGACACCTGAGGAGAAGGCTGCCGCAAAGGCAAAAGCTGTTGCAGCCGCTAAAGCAAAAGCTGCTGCACAGATAAAAGGGGATGCCCCTGCTGCTGGTGGAGTTGATGCAGATGAGAAGGCAAAGGCAATTGCTGCTGCGAAGGCAAAGGCCGCCGCTGCTGCTGCCGCAAAGGCAAATGCTGCTGGTACGGATGCCGCACCTGCTGAACCGAAGAAACCATCACCAAAACAACCGATTTTAGATAATATTGTGAAAATTATCACGGATAAATTGGGTAAGGATGTTATTGAAGAAAGCTATATTAAAGAAAATAGCAAGCATATGCCTACAATCGTGGTGAAGAGAGAACGCTGGTTAGAAACAGCTCAGCTGTTGAAGGAAGATCCAGCACTCGCTTTTGACTATGTTTCGAATTTGCTTGGAATGGATTTTAAGGATCGTTTAGAGAGCATTTGCTATCTCTATTCTTATACTAATAAACACTCTCTATCTGTAAGGGTTAAAACCAAGGATCGAGAGGATACGAAGATTGCCTCTGTGGCTAACCTATGGTCTGGGGCAGATTGGCATGAACGCGAAAGCTATGATTTACTTGGAATTGTTTATCAGGGACATCCGGATTTGCGTCGTATCTTGTTAACAGATGATTGGGTAGGTCATCCTCTTCGCAAGGACTACGTGCAATTCGACGAGGAGGTGTAAGGTCATGGGTGCTTTAAGAACAGAAGAAATGATCCTAAACTTAGGGCCGCAGCACCCTAGTACGCACGGGGTACTCCGCTTGGTCGTTACTCTTGATGGAGAAACCATTAAGCATATCGACCCTGTTATTGGATACCTGCACCGTGGAACGGAGAAAATTGCCGAAGACCTGAATTACACACAAATCATTCCGTATACCGATCGTATGGATTATCTTTCTTCCATGATCAATAACTACAATCTAGTACATGCTGTAGAAACGGCCATGGGGCTTGAGATTCCGGAGAGAGCGGAATACCTTCGCATCATCGTCATGGAATTGCAGCGTATTGCTAGTCACTTGGTTTGGTTTGGAACGTATTTGCTGGACCTTGGAGCTATGAGTCCGTTCTTGTATGCGTTTAGGGATCGTGAACATATCTTAAGATTGTTTAATGAATTAAGTGGTGCTCGTCTTACTTACAATTACATGCGTGTCGGTGGATTGAAGTGGGATGTCACACCAGGTTGGATTGAACGAACTGCAGAATTCGTTAGCTATTTCAAAAAGGAATTAGAAGGCTACCATCAGTTAGTTTCTGGTAACCGAATCTTCCTCAACCGTGTCCGTGATGTTGGAAAGATCACAGCGGAACAAGCGATTAATTATGGAATGAGTGGAGTCATTCTCCGCAGTACAGGAGTGAAATGGGATCTCCGTAAAGACGAACCTTATTCAATCTATGATCGTTTCGAATTTGACGTACCTGTTTCAACAGATGGGGACTGTCTAGCTCGTTATCATTTACGTATGGAAGAGATGAAGCAATCCATTCGGATTCTAGAGCAAGCACTACCTCAATTCCCAGCAGAGGGAGAATTCTGGGGTAAGGTTCCACGTGTATTGAAGGTTCCTGCTGGTGAGTGCTATACGCGAATTGAAGCTCCTCGTGGAGAACTTGGCTGCTATCTATATAGTGAAGGTAAGGATAAGCCTTATCGATTGAAATTTAGACGTCCATCATTTGTGAATCTATCGATTCTCCCTGAGCTACTTATAGGGGATACTGTTTCTAACATGATTGCTGTTCTAGGTAGTATCGATATCGTTCTAGGGGAGGTAGATGCTTAGATGAATCAGTTTCTATCCCAGCCTTTAAGTCTTGTGAACGGTTCGGTGTTCATTCTTTCTGGAGTTATTCTTCTAGGGGTCGTTCTTGGATTCGTTACGTATGCGATTTATTTCGAACGTAAGATTATCGGATGGATGCAGTTTCGTATCGGACCGAATCGTACAGGTCCACTTGGACTATTACAAACAGTTGCTGACGTATTGAAGCTCTTGCTTAAGGAAGATATCATTCCTGCGGCAGCTGATAAGCCATTATTTATTTTGGCACCACTTATTGCGTTTACACCTGCGTTCGCAGTCTTGGCTGTGATTCCATTTACGGAATCCCTTCATTTCGCTGATATGGGTGTAGGAATTCTTTATTACATTGCGATATCTGGGATTACTACACTTGGAGTACTAACCGGTGCTTGGTCTTCCAATAATAAATACTCCCTAATGGGGGGTATGCGTGCCGCTGCACAGATGATCAGTTACGAAATTCCGCTTATTATGTCATTAGTAGGCGTTATTTTGATGACTGGAAGCTTGAATCTTGTAGATATCGTGAAGAAGCAGCAGGAAATGGGCGTTTGGTTCTTTATTCCGCAGATTATTGGATTTTGTATCTTTATCGTTGCTTCCTTGGCGGAATTAAGCCGTACACCATTCGACTTACCTGAATCTGAATCTGAACTTGTTGCCGGATATCATACAGAGTATACCGGATTTAGAATGGCCTTCTTCTTCCTTGCTGAGTATGTGTACATGTTTGGTATGGCTTGTCTTACGACCCTCATCTTCTTGGGTGGTTGGTTGCCACCAATTGCTTTCCTTGGTTTTATCCCAGGAATTGTTTGGTTTATTATCAAGTTCTGTGGCGTGATCTTCTTCTTAATCTGGCTTCGTGCGACCATGCCACGTATTCGTGCAGACCAGTTGATGCAGCTAGGTTGGAAAGTATTGCTACCATTGGCATTAGTGAATATCTTCCTAACAGCGTTAATTAAAGCGCTAGTGTAATGAAGTCTTAAACTCTATTTCTATAAGGGGTGAGAAAGCGTGCTTGGGTTTGCGAAAGGTTTATCTTATACCCTAAAGTCAATGACCAAGAAAAAGGTCACTTCCCGCTACCCGGATGAACCAGTCATTATGCCTGACCGATTCCGCGGTATACAGCACTTTGACCCGGAGAAGTGCATTGTATGTAACCAATGCGCCCGTATATGTCCGACTCAGTGCATTAACCTTGTTGGTAAAGCACCGAGTGACCCTGCCAAAAAGGGTAAAGTGATTGATACTTACGATATTAATTTTGAAATCTGTATTTTATGTGACCTATGTACGGAGGTTTGCCCAACTGAAGCCATCGTGATGACCAATAACTTCGAATTGGCTACTTTTAGCCGTGATGAGTTGTTTAAGGATCTAAAATGGTTGGATGCAAACAACACCAATGTAAGAAAGGAACAACATTGATATGAGTGGACAATTCATAGCTTTCTTCATCCTTTCGATCCTTACCATTGGTGGAGCCGTGTTCATGATCAGCTTCACAAAAGTGGTTCATCAGGTTGTGGCCTTAGCGTTTACATTTTTAAGTATTGCAGGACTTTATGTTTTGCTTGAGGCAGAGTTTGTTGCCGTATCTCAAGTTCTTGTGTATTCAGGTGCGATTTCCATCTTGATGCTATTTGGAATCATGTTAACGAAGCACAATGCGCAAGAATATGAACGTCGTGGGAAGTTTAAGTTTTTTGCTTTTCTTGTGGTAGCTGCATTCTTCGGTTTAATGTTTAACGGAATTCAGACCATGAATATTGAAGGGCAGCCAGCTAACTTCTCTGCGCAGAACAATGTGCTTGAAATCGGGAAGGCCATGTTTAGTCAATATGTCATTCCTTTTGAGATTGTATCCGTACTATTGCTTGTCGCCCTTGTCGGATCGATTATTCTAGCCAAGAAGGAGGCAGGAGACGAATGAGTGTGCCTTTAGCTTCCTATTTATTGGTTGCATTGATTCTTTTCTGCGTTGGATTATATGGTGCGTTGACGAAACGCAATGCCGTTGTAGTCTTACTCTCAATCGAGTTAATGCTGAATGCTGTTAATATTAATTTTGTTGCCTTTGCCAAATTCGGTGTGCTTGCCAATCTGACTGGGCAAATCTTTTCGCTATTCAGCATCACCCTTGCCGCTGCTGAAGCTGCAATAGGGCTAGCCATTCTCATCTCCTTGTACCGTAACCGTAGTACAGTTAATGTGGATGAAATGGATCTGATGAAACGATAAACTGGTCAGATTAACGAATTTTTAGGAAGGGTGAAATCAAATGATGTCAAGCGCATGGTTGATTCCTCTCTTTCCGCTACTCGCTTTTCTTATACTATTGGCATTTGGCCGTCAGTTAAAGGAAGCATCAGCCTATGTCGGGATTTTGGCTACATTAGCTGGATTCATTCTGGCATTAGGTGCGTTTTTCGAACGCTTCGCAGCGGGAGCAGAGGATTATTATGTTGCGTTTAAATGGTTGACCCTTGGTGATAAGGTAATTGATATGGGGTTTGAAGTTACTCCGATCAATGCGATGATGCTTGTTATCGTCACCTTTGTCAGCATGCTGGTACATATCTACTCCAAAGGATATATGCACGGCGATGATCGTTTCCCAGTATTCTATTCTTACTTGGCCTTGTTTACCTTTTCCATGCTTGGATTGGTGATCTCGCCAAACCTATTACAGGTTTATATCTTCTGGGAATTAGTAGGGGTATGTTCCTTCTTGCTTGTAGGGTTTTACTTTTATAAAGATGAAGCGAAAGCTGCCGCCAAAAAGGCGTTTATCGTTACTCGTGTGGGTGACGTGGGATTATTTATCGGGATTTCCTTGCTTTTCTGGTATTCCGGAAGCTTTAATTATGTCGATATTTTCAATGCGATTCAGAATGGCGTAATGCAGCCATGGCAAATCACCCTTGTTGGTATTCTAATCTTCATCGGTGCCGTTGGTAAATCTGGTCAGTTTCCACTACATACTTGGTTACCTGATGCCATGGAAGGTCCAACACCAGTATCTGCATTGATCCACGCAGCGACGATGGTTGCTGCCGGGGTATACTTGGTTGCAGCTATGTATCCTCTGTACTTAGCATCACCTGATGCGAGTCAAGTGATCGCTGTGATTGGTGGTATTACCGCAATTTTCGCGGCGTCGATTGGTCTAACTCAACGCGATATCAAGCGTGTACTAGCTTACTCCACAGTAAGTCAGCTTGGTTACATGATGCTTGCACTTGGTACGGCATCTGTAGCAGGGTACGTAGCAGGTACATTCCACTTAATGACACACGCCTTCTTTAAGGCTTTGCTATTCCTTGCAGCTGGTAGTGTCATTCACGCAGCACACACCCAGGATATCTTTGAAATGGGTGGACTTTATAAGAAAATGAAAATTACCGGAACTGTATTCCTGATTGGTTGTTTAGCAATCTCTGGGATCTTCCCGTTTGCTGGATTCTGGTCTAAGGAAGAAATTCTAGGGGCAGCCTATACTTCTGGTCATACTGGATTATTCTGGATGGCTGTTGTTGCAGCATTCTTCACTGCCTTCTATATGTTCCGTTTATTCTTTGTTACGTTCACTGGTGAACCAGCTCAGAAGAACCATGCTCATGAATCACCAGCTGTAATGACTTTCCCTATGCTTTTACTCGCTGTTCTTGCGATTGTGGCAGGTTTTATCAATACACCAGGAGCTCCTATTCTGGGTCATTGGTTAACCGAAGGGCTTCGTGGAGTACCAGCAGGTGAAGAGCATAGTGCACCATTCTGGATTACAATTGTTGCAACCGGCGTATCATTAATGGGAATCGGTCTAGCTTACCTGATGTATGGTAAGAAATCGGTGTCTCGTGACATCATTGCAGGTCCACTGCCTTGGTTATATCAGTTGTCATTTAGAAAGTACTATATTGATGAAATTTATGATGTTGTGTTTGTTCGTACTTTAAGAGCTATTGGATACTTCTTGAATGTAGTGGATTACTACATCATTGATGGAGTGGTTCGATTGGTTGGAGCATTTACACATGAGCTTGGAAATGCTGAAGCCCGCGTACAAAGCGGTCAAATTCAAACCTATGGATTGGTCGCTTTCCTAGGTATTGTGCTTCTAGTGATCGGGCTCACGTTCGTAAGGGGGTTAGTCGGCTAATATGGACAGCATGTTGCTTACATTACTCACATTATCTCCATTGCTAGGTCTTGTCGTATTGGCGCTGATCCCACGTTCGCAAGTCAGTTCGATCAAGCTAATCGGTGTCTTAGCAACGGTATTACCGTTAATTTTGTCCTTCATTCTTTATGCAGGCTTTAGCTTTAATAAAGCAGGCTTACAATTCGTTGAAAAGCATACATGGTTCGCCATTCCTGCTGATCAGGTATCTTTTCCGATCAACTATGAGCTAGGTGTTGATGGTCTATCGATGCCACTTGTATTGCTAGCTTCAGTGATTGGTTTCTTTGCAGCTATCGCAGGTGCCGTTTTCTTAAAGAAACGTTGGAAAGAATTCTATATTCTCTTCCTCCTCATGGAAATCGGAACCATTGGCTGTTTCACAGCACAGAACCTATTCTTGTTCTTCATTTTCTTCGAATTTACATTGATCCCTATGTTCTTCATCATGGGAATTTGGGGATTTGTAGAACGTGAAAAAGCAGCTATGCGCTTCTTGATTTACAACGGTGTGGGTTCTGCGATCATGTTGATTGTCTTCGTTGCCATCTTCATGAACGTATGGACACTTAACTATACAGAGATTACCCAAGCTTTAAATGCGCCAAATTCACCATTTAACACGCCAGGTTCTCCTGGATTTGTGAGTGAAGGACTACGCACAGGAATGTTTGTTGCATTGCTTATCGCTTTTGCTATCAAAATTCCGATTGCACCCCTTCATACTTGGATGATTAAGGCTTATCAAGAATCTCCAGCAGCAGCTGTTTTAGTTTCTTCTGGGGTTATGATCAAGATTGGTGCTTACGGTCTAATCCGTTTCAATGTTGGATTTTTCCCAGAAGCAGCAACACACATGGCTACGTTTATCGGAGTTCTAGGTGTGATCAACATTATTTATGGTGCTGTATTAGCACTTGTTCAAAAGAGCTTGAAGCTTGTCTTGGCTTACTCTAGTATCAGCCATATGGGAATCATTCTCTTGGGGATTGCCGCTATGAATACAGTCGGCTTCCAAGGGGCGATCTTCCAGATGGTGTCCCACGGATTAGTGGCGGCATTACTATTCTTTATCGTTAGTATGATTTTCGAACGTACAGGAACGGCAGATATTGCAGAGCTAGGTGGCCTTGCGAAATCTATGCCATTCGTTGGTGGAATCTTCCTTACAGCTGCCATGGCATCAGCAGGTCTTCCTGGGATGTCTGGATTCATCAGTGAATTCACTGCATTTCTTGGTTTGTTTAAGGTTATGCCGCAAATTGCAGCAGTCGGTACCATTGGGATTATCCTTACTGCCGTGTATTTATTGCGTGCAGTGCTTGGAACGACATTCGGACCAACAGCGAATCGTTGGTTAGGACTTGCAGACGCACAGCCATTAGAAGTAATACCTATGGTGCTTGTTCTTGGATTAATCGTGCTAATCGGGGTTTACCCTTCTGTATTGAGTGAACCGCTACAGGCAACCTTACAAAATATTGTTCCAAGGATAGGAGGGTGAGCCGATGGTTAGCAAATGGGGTCCTTTAGCCCAATATGATTGGTCGGTCATGGCACCCGAATTTACCATTCTTGCATTCGCTACATTAATATCTTTAATTGATTTATTTACTCATAAGGATAAGGATCGCCGTTTCCTTGCATGGTTTGGAATTGTCGGTAGCTTGCTTGCAGGCTGGTTTGTTTTCCGAAACATTGGAATTGGTGTTGTCGATTTGCTGAATGGTTCGTATCGCATTGATGCGTACGGGAATATTTTTAAACTAATCTTCTTAGGCGGTACCATCTTTACTTTATTAATGTCGATTAACTACCTTGATCGAAAAGAAGTGTTGTACCAAGGTGAGTTCTATTATCTTACGCTAACCGCTTTACTAGGTGCTATGGTGATGTCTTCATCTGCGGACTTTATCACTCTTTTCGTTGGATTAGAGCTACTATCCCTCTCCTCCTACGTCTTAGTAGGAACGAGAAAGAATCACTTGCAGTCTAATGAATCTGCCTTTAAATATGTAGTCAGTGGTGGTATTGCTGCTGCTACAACATTATATGGGATTAGCTTTCTTTATGGATTGTCTGGTACGACGAATCTATTCAAGATGGCTGATAAGCTGGGAGCTGCTTATTCTGCGGGGAACAGTACCATCATTTATCTGGCGTTTTTCCTTACTTTTGTAGGATTAAGCTTTAAAATTTCCAATGTTCCCTACCATATGTGGACACCGGATGTTTATCAGGGAGCACCAACTCCAATCACCGCCTTCTTATCTGTCGTATCGAAGGCAGCAGGTTTCTCACTTATTCTTCGTGTATTTATTACAGCATTCCGAGGCGTGGTTGATTATACGTCACCACTTGGACCGAAGTCGGTGTTGTTGTCTGAGCTTGCCTTGATGATTGGAATTACAGCAGCTGTATCCATGATCGTGGGTAATACTTTAGCGTTGCGTCAGACCAACGTAAAACGGATGATGGCTTATTCATCCATTGCTCAAGCGGGTTATATTTTAGTTCCTTTTGCTACACTTACATCTCTTGTATTTGAACAGACTGTATTCTACTTGATTGCTTATCTGTTAATGAACATGGGAGTATTTGCAGTAATCATGATTGTGAACCGTGATCAGAATTCAGAGGATGTTAGTAGCTTTGCTGGATTGTATCACCGAGCTCCATTCCTTGCGATTGCCATGACATTCTTCTTGTTATCTTTGGCAGGAATTCCGATCTCAGCTGGATTCTTCGGTAAGTTCTACATCTTCATGAGTGCACTTGTGATGGGGAACTACTGGTTATCCGGAATCATGGTGGCAACCAGTGTTGTTTCCTACTATTACTACTTTGGCATTATCCGTCAAATGTATATGCGTGGTGGAACAACAGAAGCAAGACTACCTGTTCCTGCTTCGATTGCAGTGATCGTGTTGATCGCTTTTATCGGAACCGTTGGTTTTGGATTAGCTCCAGGAGCTTTAATGAACTTCATTCATAGTAACTTCCCATTCATGGAAATCATCCAGGCTGGTGGGAAATAAGAGGATGGTATAAGAAAACCTGTCACCGTTGTGGTGGCAGGTTTTTTCTATTGGTGAGGAGGTGGGAGATATCACAAAAGACCGCCAGAGGCGGCCCACATTTTAAACCTTAAATTGTCCCACTAATTTCTGTAAATCAGTCGCTACTTCTGACATCGCTTGAGAGGAAGCTAGGATCTCTTGCATAAGGGCAAGTGAATCATCGGCAACGGTATAGGCTTTACTTGTCTCTTCTGTTGCGGTCTCCGCAATTTGAACGATGGTTTGGACGGATTGGAGTACATCATCCGTTCCGGCAGCCATTTGCTCTGTGGCAGCAGATACCTCAGTGATTTGTTTATTGACTGTTTCAATGGCATCGTGTATCTGTACGAATGAATTCTTCGCTTCTTTAGCAGCTGATAGACCGTCTTGGACTTCCGAAGTTCCAGTCACCATGTAATCTGAAACCTTTGCCGTTTCCTCCTGAATTTCCTTAATCATTAGGGCAATTTGTTGTGCAGCCTTACCGGATTCTTCGGCAAGCTTTCTTACCTCATCTGCAACCACCGCAAAACCTCGTCCGTGTTCAGAGGCACGAGCAGCTTCAATGGCAGCATTGAGTGCTAGGAGGTTGGTCTGATTGGCAATACCTGTAATAACGTTGACGATTTTTCCTATAGCTTGAGAACGTTCTCCTAGATGTTTCATCATATCTGCGGATCCTGTAACCATGGTAGTTACTTTTTCAATCTTTTCCATTGAGAGATCAATAATTTCCCGACCCTCCCGAGCAATGTCTGTTGCATGGGAAGAAGCATTCGTTACTTCCATACTATTCGCGGATATTTGTTGTACACCCGAAGACATCTGATTCATGGATATAGAAGTCTCTGTTAAACTCTGTACTTGCTCATTAGCTCCAGTTGCGATTTGTTTCATCACTTGACTGATTTCTTCACTGGCGTGACTAGTCTTCTGCGCCCTTTGTGTTAATTCACTAGATACATCCGCTACAAATTGGGAGAGAGTTAATACCTGTTGAATAATCCTCTGGATACTGTCCATCATGGAGTTAAATTGTTCAGCAAGTTGACCCACTTCGTCACGTGAATGAACCGTTAAGCGTTGGGTTAAATCTCCACCTGCTTTAGAGATTTCCTCTAATTTATTTTTTACCTCATTGATTGGACGAGCAATCATTCGTGTAAGTAAATTTCCATAAAAAATAGCGAGCAGAATACTAATCGTAACTAACCCTATGGTTAGGTTTCTAGAGAAGGCATATTTACTGTCGGAAGTTTCGTATAATTCCTTCGATTTTTTTGTTTGAATGTCCACTAGCTTAAGAATACCGTCTTCTATTGCTTTCTTCTGAGAATTGGCGCCGTTGATCTTAGGAACTAAGGCAGTTTGATTTTTTGCTTTCACTAGCTCAATACAACCGGCAAGATTAGACTTGTAAGCAGTCATAATGATTTGCAAGGTTTTGAAAATATCGGCTTCTTCTGGGGACAGGTTTTGTTCACCGTAAGCTTTCAAGATATCATCGGCAATTCTGATATTTTGGCTAACTTCTTCGTTTACTTGTGTATCGGTTGCGGCCATCTGTGCAGCATTCATAAGGATAAGTGAGTTCTCAGAAATGGCTTTGTTTACCTTAAGGAGGTCAATGACGGGAAGAAAACGCTGGTTGTACATGGTGTTAATGTCACTATTTACCTTTTGTAGCGCGACGACACCCAAGTAACCGGTTACAGCTATAAATAAGCAAACAGCAGTGAACACGATTAGTAGTTTACGGGCAATTGGGATGTGGTAGAACCATTTCATATGAAGCCCCCTTATATTTTATGTATTGTGCTTAAGATGAAAAAAACCTGTCCCATTGGACAGGTAGGAAAACTCTCATCCCAAATTCCAATGAGCGGCACGGCGATCGATAGCTACAAGGTAGCGGTAGACCCGTTGCTTTGCGTCCCTGACTTTCGTACAGGTTTGCCTTTTTTCACTTAGATGTGTAGTAAGTCCTATTATATCGAATAATAAGTTATTGTGGAAGATATTTTGTCAAGATTGTGTCAGGATCTAAGAAGGAGCAAATATGTCTAAAGTCATTCATAGTCTGTTATCGATTTGCTTGATTTTGCAGTTTTATATCCTACCTGTACACGCAGATCATCGATCAGTACGGTCATTGGATTCTCTCGTTCACGATTTGAAGGAGATCCGGGCTGGCATAGCGGTCTATAACCTTACAAAAGGTGAATATCTATATCGGAGTCAGGAGCATAAATCCTTTGTACCGGCTTCTGTTCATAAGCTGATTATATCTGCAGCAACACTAGATAGTTTGGGGTCGGATTACCGTTATAAGACGGGGGTCTATGCATTAGGTCCTATAAAGAAAGGTGTGTTAGAGGGTGATCTTTTAGTTAAAGGATATGGGGACCCTTCATTAACAGAGTTGGATTTACGGACAATTGGACAGCAATTGAAAAAAGATATCCGAGAAATTCACGGGCGTATTCTTACGGATGACTCTTATTTTGACTCTGTTCGTCTCGGACGGGGCTGGACCTGGGATGATGAACGCTGGTACTATAGTGCTCCCATCGGTGCTTTATCTGTAGAAAGAAATCGTGTCAAAATGATTGTAAAACCAGGAGTGAACATAGCGAGTATTCATATAGAACCGAAAACAAACTATGTTCAAATGGAGAACCTTATTAAATTAGAAGGTGGAGTAGAAAAAAAACTACAATTTGAACGCCCTTATCACAGTAACCATATAAAAGTGTTTGGAAGTCTTGGTAGGAAGGCAGGTGCGGTGGAGGAGGAGCTTTCTATTAATGAACCTGCACTATTTGTGGGGTCTTTGTTACGGAAACAACTAGGTGAACTAGGAATAAAGGTAACGAAAGATGTACAGAAAGTCACTCATGCAAAAGGGGACAAGCCACTGCTTGTTCACTATTCGAAGCCATTATCCGAGCTTGTTCGCCATTTAAATAAGGAAAGCGATAATTTCTATGCAGAGATGTTTCTTAAAACATTAGGTGCAACAGTGGGAGGCGAGGGGAGTTTTACGGCTGGGTTAGAGGTTGTGCAACGATATTTGGAAAGAATGGGAATTCCAAAAGGATACCAGTTAGCGGATGGCTCAGGTCTTTCTCGTTATAATCTCATCACTCCCGATCAGATGGTGACACTTCTTCGCCAAATCCAAAGGAAACCTTATCATGAAGTATTTGAGGAATCTCTTCCTTACGCAGGGGTGGATGGCACAATGAGGAGGAGGTTAATGGGTACACCCGCAATGGGAAACCTTCATGCCAAAACAGGCTCGATGTCAGGAGTTAGTAGTCTAGCAGGGTATGTTAAGGCTGCGAATGGGGATAAGCTGGCTTTTTGTATTTTTACAAATGGAGATTATCATATTGAGGATGCGCGGGTGTTCCAGGATCAGGTTGTGCATCTTTTGACCCACTATCCCAATGTCTCAGGATTTGAGAAGGGGAAGGGAGTGGGTTTATCCTCGGGGCCCATGGCTGCAAGGATTGATCCTATCCTTGATCAGGAGGGTTTAAAGCAGGTAATGATGGGTGTTATTATCCAATCAATAGACAAGGGCAAAGTTCTATACGCGCGGAATGCAGAGAAATTATTTACTCCAGTCGCTACGACTAAACTTTTGTTGTCGAGAGCAGCATTGCGTACATTAGGGAGAGATTATCGTTTTAAAACCGAGATGTATTGGGATAAGAAGAATCTTTTTATCAAAGGATACGGGGATCCCTCTCTGAAAATCCATGATTTAGATTCTCTTGTTTCTCAGCTTAAAGCTAAAGGTATACGAAACATACAGGGAGATTTGGTGCTTGATGAGGGCTATTTTAACGATGTGCGTTATCCGTGGGGATGGAGTGGAGATGAGGAGGATAGGGGAGATCATGCCGAGACAAGTGCGATTGCTATTGAGGAAGGGTCTGTTACCCTTCATTATGAAGCGGGGCGTTATCCGGGTGCAGCGGCGATTATTTCTAATGAACCTAAAACGGATATGATCAAGCTACACAATCAGACAACAACAAGCTTCTTCCTAACAGATCATCCTATTTCTTTTAGAAAAGAGAGAGGGACGAATCATGTGGTGGCTACGGGATCTATTTCTTGGATGGGGTTCGAAGGGATCGAGAAGATGGCGGTGCATGATCCTGCTCTTTATTTCGGGACAATCTTGAAAAAGAAGCTTGAGGATGCTGGTATTCTCGTTAATCCAACAAGCCGTATTCGAAAGGGCAGCACCCCTAAGGGGGACCCCAAAATAGCTGAGATTAAGTCTAAGCCGTTAATTGACCTAATCACTTATATGCTAAGGACGAATAACAATCACTATGCCGAAATGTTAACGAAGGCTTTAGGTGCTTTCACCAACCACCATTCACAGGAGGATAAAGGAAGCACGACGGCTGGTTTGCAGCAAATTTATAAGCTTGTTAGCGAATCAGGAGTGGATCACAAGTTTGACCTCTATGACGGATCCGGTGTCAGTCATTATAATCAATTGTCTCCTGAACAGTTGTTGGTAGGGGTTGATCACAGAGCAGGGGGAGCTAGTGGAGAGAATAATATGGAAGGAATTCTTCCTAAGCTGGGGCCTGGTGTAAGAGGATTATATAGTGAAGCAGAGGGTCGAAGTAGCTTTAGTGGAGTGGTGACGAACGCAGTTGGGGAACGTTTTGCGGTGGTTTTGCTATTTAACGGCTATGTGAAGGATACTTCAATGTATCGTAAGGCTCAGCAACAGATTTTGGATGTTGTGCGAGGTGGATGATCTCCTTTATCGGTGGGCATTTCGCCGGAATATCGCTGAAGATTGATGGGTTTTCGCTGAAACATCGCCGGAGTTGGAGATATTTTCGCTGAAGAATGGATGTCTGACCCCATTTTTAACCTGTTGCAAGGAAAGGGCTAATACCACAAATATGCTCAGTGTGAAAAAATAAAGCAAAAATATGTTTTCACTGAAGATGAGTGGGAATAACCCCCTTTCCTTTCCACCCAAACCAAAAAAAGTAGACTAAAAAATGAAGAGAATTCGAAAAAAAGAAGCGACCACAAACCGCTTCCTCTTACCCCCGTCCATATGTAATTTGCATGACCCCCTCATATCCACTCATAAGCTGTCTGAGTTCTTGGTTGGTGATAGTGATATGCTCTATATTTTCCATTAGCCGATCACAGCATTTCAATAGGACTGAATCGGTCAAAATTTCTTTTCCACAACAGGAGCATCGAAAACGAAACAAAACGTTCATACGAAGAACCCCTTCCTTCCCTTAAAACCCCTAACTTTTGTGATATGTTTATGCAGAGACTCCTTGTTTCATGTATACTAACTAGTGTTGTTCTATTAATAAGGAGGTTCTACTGCATGGGGTTTGACCGATGGAAGCGGGTGAATAGCCAGATTGTGTTTCACGAGCGCTATATACGAGTGCGTAAAGACGACTTGGAATCACCCCTTGGGGAGCAAACGGATTATGTGTATTTAGAAGATGAGATTCCAGGAACTGTTTCAATCGTGGCACATCTGGAGGATGGGCGGTTTCTGCTTGTCTATCAATACCGTTACCCGGTACAATCCAAGCAATATAATCTACCCGGTGGGGTTATTGATCCAGGAGAGACGATCCAGGAAGCGGCAAGAAGAGAGCTCCAAGAAGAAACGGGATATACGGCTGGGGAATGGATTTATGCAGGTATGTATCACCCGATGCCATCCCATCATACGCGTAGGGCGCATCTTTTTGTAGCTAAGGATCTAACACGAGGAGAACAGCACCTAGATCCTTTTGAGGACATCCATGTGGAATTATTCACGTTCCAGGAGCTAACAGATAAAATCATAAATAATGAAATAACCGATATGGAATTAATATTTGGTCTCCTTCTTTGTAAGCAGAAGGGCCTGATCTAAAGGAGTTGAATCATTTGGGAGCTAACGGATTAATTAATATTCTACTATCCTTGGTGTTCATTACCTTAAGCTGGTGGGCACTGCAGGCATTTCGATTTGATCTTTTTGTGAAGGATCATAAAGGTGCTAAATCTAAGGTGCTACAAATCCTTGCGGCTGTAGCACTTGGACACAGTGTAGCGAAGTTTTTTATGGATTATCTCGGGTGGTCGCTGATGCTAAAACAGCTTCTATAAGGACCACATTCTTTCTTTAGTCAGATGGTATAACTTTCCTCCGCCCTGTGAATGCTAGTGATAATACAGAGAGCACAGGAAGAGGAGATTCATATGAATAAATTCTGGGGAAAGATGATAAGTCTTGTATGTTTTATCTTTTTGTTTGCGTGGACAGTGTTTGCAGATCAGCAGTCGACTAATGATTTAGAAGCATCACAGCAAGCTCTTCGCTTCATCATGCAAGCAATGGAACAAACCGGTGCAGAGCCTGAACGGATCCAGCTACATTATGGGACGGCCTATCGTTCGTACGATTCGGTCCAAGAAATTGAGCAATGGGCGGATCGATTAGGAAGCAGAATGAGTTTGGAGAAGTCGACTAATTCTACACCCCATGAATATACATTTCTCCATACGAACCAAGAAGGTGTACAGACAGAATTACGTGTAATTGCCATGCCTAAGAATGGGCATTTGGATGGTGAAAGCGATGCAACAGCAGGTAAATGGGATAGTTATATTACTGTCAGATTGAACGCTAGAGCAAAAGACCTAAACCCCATTCAAACCGAATTGAAAAATGTGTATAAAGCCTTAGCTGATTTGAAAATTCTGCCTCAATTTAACTCTTGTGTTCAAGGAATTTATAATGGTACACTGAAAATTGACGTGCAAAGGATGAAAGTAGATCAGTTGTTCACGATCATGGGTGCTACTGTTGTGGAAAAAGTCGAGGACTCGACAGTCAGAAGCTATTCTGGGTTTAGCCCTAGTATGGCCCCGTTGATCCTAACAAACGGGAAGAAGATGAATGTCCAGGTAGGTCTACATACAGACCAACGAGAGAAGGTCACGAGACTAACGATTGGAACACCCATCATCACTATGGAATATTGATATATAGTGGTGGAACGGAAGTGTACGCATGAGGTGCACAAAAAAACCGTTTGTGGGGTCCCCCTTTTAGGAAACTTAGGCACCCCATACACCAGCATAGTTGGAATAAATCAGCGGGGGGAAAGGACTTTGGACAGAATCATAGTCCACGGTGGAACACGTTTATCAGGGCAAGTCAGAGTTAGTGGAGCGAAAAATGCCGTCCTACCGATCATTGCAGCAGCCCTGTTGCCTGAATCGGGGCGCAGCCTTATCCACGATGTACCCGCCTTGGATGATGTTATGACCATCAGCGAGGTATTAAGACAGTTAAATGCAAGTGTAAAATTTGAAAATGGCATACTTGAAGTAGATTCTACGAATGTAGACCGTACAGAAACACCATATGAGCTTGTACGCAAAATGAGAGCCTCCTTCCTTGTAATGGGCCCTTTACTTGCACGTAAAGGAAAAGCTAGAATTTCCCTACCTGGGGGTTGTGCAATCGGTACACGTCCGATTGATCAACATCTTAAGGGATTTGAAGCGATGGGTGCACAGATCGATATTGGTCAAGGTTATATCGAAGCTTCAGTGAATGGTCGTTTGCGCGGGTGCAAAATTTATTTGGACATCCCAAGTGTTGGAGCAACCGAGAATATCATGATGGCCGCAGCCTTAGCAGAAGGTACAACCGTGATTGAAAATGCGGCTCAAGAGCCGGAAATTGTCGATTTGGCCAATTATTTAAATGGAATGGGCGCTAAGGTTCGTGGTGCCGGAACAGGCACGATTAAGATCGAAGGTGTGGAGAAATTAAGTGGTTGTGTACACAATGTTATCCCCGATCGGATCGAAGCAGGAACCTTCATGGTTGCAGCGGCTATCACGCGTGGAGATGTATATGTGGAAGGTGCGATTTCTGATCATCTTCGACCATTGATTGCTAAGCTTCGTGAAATGGGTGTCATTATCAAGGAAGAAGAGAACGGGGTTCATGTGAATGCAACCGGCAAGCTGAAGGCTGTTGATGTGAAGACCTTACCGCATCCTGGATTCCCAACGGATATGCAATCACAGTTCATGGCGTTGCTACTGACTGCAGAAGGGTCCAGTATTGTTTCTGAGACGGTATTCGAGAACCGTTTTATGCATGTCGATGAATTCAAACGGATGGGTGCTCGAATCAAGATTGAGGGACGTAGTGCTGTTGTTCAGGGGAATGTGGAGCTGCAAGGAGCTCAAGTCACTGCAACAGACCTTCGTGCAGGAGCAGCTCTTGTTTTGGTTGGTCTTGTGGCGCAAGGAGCTACTGAGATCAGCGGATTGCATCACATCGATCGTGGATATGTGGATTTAACTGAAAAATTCCGTGGATTAGGTGCCAATATCAGCCGCTTATCGGAAGATTTGCCAAAAATTGTCGTTCCAGAGACGAAAGAAGATATGTCAAATAACGTGATTCCTTTACGGACTTCATATGCTTAAATGTAAACCCTCATTCTCATTTAGAGATGAGGGTTTGTTTTTTTTATGTAACATTTTACTCTCCCGAAAATTTCTATAAACTGGTAGAATGGGGAAAACAGATGATGATAGGGAGGCTTACATATGAACGTTCTTCAAGAGTATGAACGTTGGCTAGCCAGCGAACAGCTTGACCTAGAATTGAAGGAGCAATTGCAAAGTATTCAAGGCAATAATCAGGAAATCCAAGATCGTTTCTATAAATCCCTTGAGTTTGGTACGGGTGGTCTTCGTGGTATTATTGGGGCAGGGACCAATCGGATCAATAAATATACTGTGCGTAAAGCAACGCAAGGATTAGCGCAATACATATTGAAACAGGAAGTTGAGAGGCCAAGTGTTGTCATTGCTTATGATTCTCGCCATATGTCTCCAGAGTTCGCCCGGGAAGCGGGGCTTGTCTTGGCTCATAATGGGATTAAGGCTTATGTTTTCGAAGAACTTCGCCCTACACCTGAGCTTTCCTTTGCAGTTCGCTATCTTAAGGCGACAGCCGGGATTGTAATCACTGCCAGCCATAATCCTCCTGAATATAATGGGTATAAGGTATATTGGACAGACGGGGCACAGGTCGCAACGGAATTAGCAGATTCGATCACAGCGGAGATTGCTGAAGTTAAGGATGAATTGATTGTGGAGGCTGCTAGTTTAGATGAAGCTTTAGAAGGTCAGCTTTTTGAGTGGATTGGTAGCTCAGTAGATGAGGCTTATCAAGCAGAGCTTCGTACCCTTGCTCTTCAGTCGAAGGAACAGAATCGAGACTTTCGAGTGGTCTATACTCCCTTGCATGGAACAGGAAATAAACCGGTTCGACGTGCTCTTGAAGAGATGGGCTTCGAGCAGGTATGGGTGGTGCCAGAGCAAGAACAGCCAGACCCTAACTTTTCAACCGTTAAATCACCAAATCCAGAGGAGCCCGAGGCGTTCAAGCTAGCGATTGATCTAGCGCAGGAATGTGGAGCTGATCTTATTATGGGTACGGACCCGGATACAGATCGTGTGGGCGTTGTGGTGCGCACTGAGGACGAACAATTTGTTGTCCTTACAGGAAATCAATTGGGGGCCCTGTTGCTAGACTATATTCTATCTCAGAAGGTTACTCAAGGAACGATTCCCGCTGATGGTGTTGTGATTAAAACAATCGTAACATCGGAAATGGGTACTGCAGTGGCTGCTCAGTATGGAATTCCAACCCTTGATACATTAACAGGCTTTAAATATATAGGTGAGAAAATCAAGCAATTCCATGATACCGGTGAGAAAACCTTCTTATTTGGTTACGAGGAAAGCTATGGATACTTGATTGGTGATTTCTGTCGGGATAAGGATGCTGTACAGGCTTGTATGATAGCAGCAGAAATGGGGGCCTACTATCATAAGCAAGGTCAGACACTCTATCAGGCTTTAATCAACCTGTTTGATAAGGTAGGTTATTATAAAGAAGACCTTGTCTCTCTCACACGAAAAGGAATCGATGGGATTCAACAGATTAATTCCATGATGGACCAGCTTCGTCAAGACCCCCCGAAACAAATGGGGAACGTTCGAATCAAGGATGTGTTGGATTATAAACGAGGTATCGATGGTCTTCCTTGTGCCAATGTACTTAAATTTTTTCTTGAGGATGAATCTTGGTTTGCAGCAAGGCCTTCTGGAACAGAGCCGAAAATTAAGTTTTATTTTGGGGTGAAGGGCACGAGCTTAGAAGATGCTACAAGACGGGTAGAACAATTGAAAAATGATGTGATGGAATTCATTCAATAGATGAGTTAGGTGCCAGCTAATAGCTGACACCTTTTTTCTGTATACTAATCCATTTTATGGGAAATAAATTATTTCCCAGGCAACAAGTTGTCTAATAAATTTGATTTAGATGATTCTAGAGGGCAACGCCAACGAATACACATTACTATAAAACACTTGCTAGGATTACTAGAAAGACTAGAGGGAGGAGGCAGCAGGTGAAGATAGAAATGGATCAAGAAGCGTTCCGATGTCTGATGATGAAGCAGATGTTTTGCTCTGTCTGCGAGCAACGGACTTGTGATTCTTGTTTTGTTCCGGAATTTGCTCGGTTTTTAGGGAGAATGGATGATTACGAGACTTGTATTCTGTGTAGAGGTGTAACCCCCTATCGTTTGAGAGATCCTGTACAGGATCGACTCTATTATGTAGAAGGTGCAGGACAAATGTGTCTATCATGTTTTCTCCGAGAAGGGGATTCAACATAGATTTTCAACGCAGGAGGCAAAAGGATGAAACGCATTGGCATTGGACTAGCTATCGTCATTACGATTGTATTGTTAATCCCAGCTATCGTTATTTACTTCATTCATGAAAAGCCACAAGTTGCCACACCCCAAGGAAATCTACCGCTTCCTAGCAAGATTGAAAACCAGATTTCGATTACTGTCTACCGTGCAGAAAGTAAAAAGGTAGAGACCGTTCCTATTGAAGAATATATTATGGGTGTTATTGCTGCAGAAATGCCAGCTGAATTTGAATTGGAGGCCTTGAAGGCGCAGGCCATGGCTGCTCGAACCTATATCGTACGACGTATTGTGGAGAAGGACTTCTCAGAAGTCCCAGAAAAAGCTTATGTCACAGATACCATCCGTCATCAAGTGTATCTTGATGATGGGCAGCGGCACACCGCTTGGGGTAAAGATTATGAGTGGAAAATCGAAAAGGTAAAGCAAGCCGTGTTTCAAACGCAGGGCCAAGTCTTAACCTATGAGGCGAAGCCGATTGATGCGACCTTTTTTTCAGTAAGTAATGGTTTCACGGAGAATTCTGAGGATTATTGGGGACAGAAGATTCCCTATTTACGAAGTGTAGAGGTACCCTGGGATAAAAATTCACCAAAATACGAGGTGAAAAAGGAGATCCCATTGGTAGAATTGGAGAAAAAGCTTGGGCAGAAGATCACAGCTACGACCTTCTCAGCAGGTTCATGGAGTAAGGTAGTGGAGGAGACAAGTAGTAAGCATGTTGCGAAAATAAAAATCGGAGAAAAGGTTTATACCGGTAGAGAGATCCGAGAAAAATTAGGCCTAGCTTCCACTGCTTTTGAGTGGCAGCTTCAGGGAGATCAAGTGATTGTGACAACCTTCGGATCCGGTCATGGTGTAGGGATGAGCCAATGGGGAGCTAATGGTCTTGCCCAGCAGGGGAAGAAGGCTGAAGAAATCGTGAAGTATTTCTATAAGGGAATTAGTTTAGAGGATTATCATTCTCTAGTGAAAAGTGGAGAGGGGCAGTGATGACCTGACCGCTTATTTTTTTCTAGAATCATGCATAATTTTTTTGAAATTGTACACTTACCTTGTTTAAATCTACTCCAAATTGGAGAAGATTGTTGATGAGGTGATGAACATGTCAGAAGAACAAAAACAACCAATTCAACCGCCAAAATCTAGCGGTAAGGGGTTCTTCAGTAAAAAATGGACTTTCCCAGTGATGTACATGGGAGCAGCAGCACTTATCCTTGCCTTCATCGTGTGGTATCAAGACTCCCAGAATCTCTCCTTCGAGAAGAAGGATCTGATGCCAGAGGTGAGTAAGGGACAATCACAGGTCACAACAAATAACACAGCAAGCCCAGCACCAATTCAGGAGGCTGTTGCCGTCAATGGACAAAATACGGTTCTAGCTTGGCCAGCAGCTACTGAAGCGAATGTGAATATGATTATGCACTATTATGACGACAACGCCGCAGACGATGTGAAAGCAGCAGCACTTGTTAAGTATGAAGATTCGTACTGGCCCCATACGGGAATTGACCTAGCTACCAAGGATAGCAAAGTCTTCGATATTAAAGCCGCTGGAGCAGGAAAAGTAACAAAGGCTGAAAAAGACCCTATGGTAGGGAATATTGTTGAAATCGAGCATGCCGGTGGATTAACAACCATCTATCAAAGCTTGGACGACTTGAAGGTTAAAGTCGGAGACGAAGTGAAGCAAGGGGACGTGCTAGGAAAAGCAGGCCGGAACCTATTCGAAAAATCTGTTGGTGCACACCTACATTTTGAAGTGAAGGAAAACGGAAAATCCGTTTCCCCTGAAAAATATTTCAATCAAAAACAAGCGCAATAAGAATAAGGCGTAAAGTGGGAGTCAATCTGACCCCACTTTTTTCTATTATGGGCAGGGGGCTAATTTTGTCTCGAAAGGTGTTGGAATAGTGGTTGACCAGGGTCACAAGGGACTGGCAGGACCTTATTTCGTAGGTTCATATGAAAATTAAAGAAATAAGAGCCTATTAGGCCGCTAATTTCCTCGAAAGGCGTGAAAATGGTGGTTTACCAAGATCACAAGGGCCAAGGAGATCTTGTTTGGGCGTTCACTAGGCAGAAGATACTAAGGCTTGTCAAGTAAAAAAATTGTATAAGCTGGTTTTTACTCGCATATCTCGGAACCCTTCCCAATATAATGT
>DATFAS010000145.1:0-8072 GCA_035254305.1 Bacillota bacterium | reverse complement strand
GACACTAATGAGTTAAAAAGCGGGATACACTCGGGGTGAAAGAAAAGACGGCTCTCCATTCAAAAGAAGTTGAATGAGAGTCGTCTTTTTTATTAAGCCATCCTAGTTACATGAAAAATTGTCAGTTTTTCAGTGCCCTCGTATAGCCCCTACATGCTTTTTTCGTGATACTAATTATTTAAAAGAGAAAAATAGTTGTTTTTTACTTATATACGAATCTAAAAGTGCTTGTTCTGCCTGCCATAGGTACCCTTCACTTGGTTGTTTTTGATAACTTTCCATAGCAGTTACGACCTTTGTATAATCATTAAGCAACCGATTTCCCTGATCTTGAGAGGATTCAGGGAGCTTATTAACTAAATCTCTCCCTTTTTGCAATAAATTTCTGTGTACATTCGTTACAAGCTGAAACGTATCATCATTTAATTTACCGGACACTAGCCCTTGGCCAATCGCTTGACCCATTGTTTTGATAAATTCAACCTCTTTTTGTGCCCATTGATCCCATTCCTCTTGCGAAGTTTTTTCTCCCTCCTTTAATGGAACAGAAACGGTAATAGGATCCTCTTTTATTTCTTTGATAAAAACATCAAAATCCTTGTACTGGCCGGCCAAAGCTAACGCATTATCCCGATTCATCGCAATTCCTAATAATAATAACTGTGTCTTATCTCCCACAAAAATTTTAGGCCAACCGTGGGATTTAATTTTATCTAGAAGAGGGCTCGCATTCCCTTGAGCTTGAAAAACTCCCCCTTGTACAACAAAATAAGAAGAAGCGGGAAGGGTAATGGACATCTTCATGTTCGAGGCATTTTTTGTGACTTCATTATTTTCAGGCAAAGAATTCGGTACACCCTGTGGTAATACGGCAGCATTCGTTTTTTGTTCCACTGTTTTCTGAGGAGAATTAACGTGATTTGCAATCCCCGACGAACCCTGTCCCCCAGATTTGAATATATTTAATACGATAGAACCAAAGACTAATCCAATGGTTATGGCCCCAATCACTGAGCCACCTATCGCAATCATTTTTCCCTTATTCATTCCTTTCCGCCTACCCACCTTACGTTTGATTGGAGAATATTTAGGCCCGAAAGAATCTTCATCTGACGTTGTCTCAAACCCAGCGGCTAGCTCTTCAACTGCCCTCCCTTGATCTGGCCAGTCTGATATGATTTCCTCTGAGGCAGGCTTGTCTAGGACAGGGTCAGTACCTTTAGTTGGAATGGATATTATTTTTCCTAATGCATTTTGAGGAGCTTGTGCTTGTCCGAATTTAACTGTGATTTTGGCCTGATTCTTATCCATCATTCCCCTCCTATGAAAGCTAATTAATTTTTTGGCTTATTGGATTCTTAAATAGATACTTCATAGCTAATACTTATATTTATGATGAATCCATCTAAATAGAACCAATGCTTATACATAAAATAGGAATTTGAGAGGGCTTATTGGGATTTGTGAACCATACAAATTAGGAGCATCACATCGGATAAAGGGTAGGGCCTTATCGAATAAGTAGCTCTACATAAATCAAAGGGATGCCCCAATGGGACACCCCCTAAATAGATCTTATCCTAAGTAATCGACTAACTTCTCAGCAACCTTCCAAATGTCACCAGCACCCATTGTGATTACAAGATCACCTGGCTGAACAACTTCTACAAGATGTGCAAAAACATCATCCTTGGTTGGCATATAAATGGCATTTTCATTTGAATTTTCCTTAATTAGATCAACCAGCTTACCAGCTGTTACATCCATCCGTTTATCATTGGCTGGAGAATAAATATCCGCTATGACTACCTTGCTAGCTTCTTTAAAAGCACGACTGAATGCATCTAGTAAAAAATACGTGCGAGTGTATCTCTGTGGCTGGAAGACAGCAATAATCCTCCTGTTAGTAGATTTGGCAGCCTGTAAAGTTGCCTCTATTTCAGTTGGATGGTGGGCATAATCATCCACAACAAGGACATCTTTAACTTCCCCAATCACCTGGAATCGTCTCTTAGCCCCTCGAAATAGCTGAATTGCTTGAACAATTGCCTCAAAAGAAATTCCAGCCTCAAGACAAACAATAGTCGAAGCCAATGCATTTAAAACATTATGTCTACCAGGAACGGATAAAGACATTTCTCCTAAAGTTTCGCCCTTTCTCTTCACAGTGAAGGTTACAGAACGGTCCCCATAGACGATATTGTCTGCTGTATAATCAGCCACTGACTGCAAACCATAGGTGATATATCTACACTTCAAATCGGACAGCATTTCCCCCAAGTATTCATCATCAAGGCAGGCAATAGCCAAACCATTTTCTTTTATATTGGCTAAAAACTCTCGATAGGCCTTTTTGAGATTCTCAAAATTACCATCATAGTTTTCTAAATGATCAGGCTCAATATTGGTTACCACAGCCATTTCAGGGTGATATTGTAGGAACGATCCGTCACTTTCATCGGCCTCCGCAACCACATAAGGTCCTTTCCCAGCTCTAGCGTTACTTCCTATATCCATGATCTCTCCACCAATGATATAAGTTGGATCAGCTCCAGCCTTTTCCATAATAAGAGAAATCATCGAAGAGGTCGTTGTTTTACCATGTGCACCAGAAACCGCAATGCCCGATCTTTCATTTAATATGCGTGCGAGCATCTGCGAACGGTGAATAAGCGGGATATTTAAATTTTGAGCTTCCAGTAATTCCACATTATCCTTCGGAATATCCGTTGAATAAACAACCACATCTGCTCCAGAAACATTCTCGGATTGATGGCCGATATAAACTGTAGCACCTCTCGATACTAGTTTATCTGTCAATTCTTTTCTAGCCACGTCTGAGCCACTAACCTTATACCCCATATCAACCAAAACTCGGGCAATCGCGCTCATTCCATAACCACCAATTCCAATAAAGTGGATATGCTTGTTTTTTGTTGTCATTTAATCATCAGCCCTTCCTTGAAGATCGGAGCAGGAAGCTTGCGCCTTGCCCAATACCTTACGAATGTCAGAAATAAAATAGAGTGATCCTGTAGCAACAAGGATATCATTTGTAGATCTATTTGAAAGCCACTTCTCTAATGCGGCTTGCCAATTGGGAATACTGAAAACTTGATCCTGCGAAAGGTAATCTCGAAACCACATTTCCATATCTTTCGGATTCGTAGCACGTTCATGCCCAATTTCTGTGACAATCACCTCATCACATATTTCCGCTAATCTCTTCACCATTCCGGACACATCTTTATCTGCTAACGCACTAAAAAGGAGTTTCACCAATCGCCCGGGAAATCTTTCTCTAAACGTTTGGATAAACGACTCTACCCCTTCTATATTATGAGCGCCATCTAGAATTAGGTGTGGGGCTTTTTGGGCAATTTCAAAGCGACCAGGCCATTTTACCGTCTTGAGTCCTTCCACTAGATCTTCTTTCTCGAAATGTATCGCATAAAATTGCCGAAGGATCTCTAAAACCATTACAGCAAGTGATGCGTTCTTTACTTGATGTTCTCCTACAAGCGGGGTTAGAAGATTCTGATAAGCCCCAAATACACTACGAAAATGGAACGCCTCATATCCTTCATTCCCCTGTTGATCTTTTCCAATTGTCACCAAACGTTCATAATCAAATTCCTCGTGTAATTGATAGACCGTTGCTCTCTTTTTTTCAGCTAGATCACAAATAACCTTAAGAGCTTCTCGAGACTCCACAGCAAGAGCAACAGGGACACCATTTTTGATGATTCCTGCTTTCTCTGCTGCAATTTGCTCAAGGGTATTTCCTAGAATATGCATATGATCATAGCTAATGTTCGTAATAACTGAAACCAATGGTAAAATCACGTTTGTACAGTCTAAACGTCCACCGAGCCCTGTCTCCCAGACCACAATGTCTGGATAAGCAACCTTTGCAAAATAGAGAATAGCAACAATTGTGGTTACTTCAAATTCGGTTAATGCACCTAATGAAGTATTTTCTAGTTCCTCAGATTGTTTACGAACTTCCTGAACTAGCTCAGCGAAATCCTGCTCAGGAATATCCATCCCATTATATTGAATACGGTTTGTGATCTCTCCCATGGCTGGAGAAATATAGGTACCCACCGTGTATCCAGCTTTCCCAAGTACATTCGATATATAGTTAAGGGTTGAACCTTTTCCATTCGTCCCTGCTATATGAACAAATTTTAACCGACGTTCAGGATGGCCCCATTTCTCTAAAGACCATTCCATCCGTTCTAATCCCGGTTTAATTCCAAACTTTTTCAGTGATTCGATCCAGGTAACGGCCTCCACGAATTGACTCATCGTCTATACCTCTTTCATCATCCATTCCTGATATATATGTGATAGTAGAATAAGTCATGACAGGAGGGCTGCATGCCCTCCTCAGAAACTATCCTCTAAGTTCTACCATTCGTGCTCTAACCTTCTCTAACTTCTCTTGATAATCTAGACCTTTAGCTTTTTCCTCTTCTACTACCTTAGAAGGTGCTTTGGCTACAAATCCTTGATTACTTAGTTTCTTATTGACACGTTCCACCTCAGCCTCAAGCTGGGCAGCCTCTTTCTCTAAACGACTAATTTCCTTGTCAATATCGATTAAACCCGCTAATGGCAAGTAAATTTCCGCTCCTGTTACAACAGCTGAAACAACCTTTTCAGGAATCTCTAGTTCTAGAGAGATCATAAGCTTTTCTGGATTACAGAAACGACGAATATACTCTTCCCCTTGTTCTAATAAACGGAAGGATTCTTCTTGATCAGGTTTAATCATCAATTCAATTTTCTTACCTAATGGAACATTCATTTCTGCACGGATATTACGTACCGTACGAATCACATCCATCAACAGACCCATCTGTTTAATAGATTCGGGGTATTGATTCGCAACATTTACCTGTGGCCAATCAGCAACTAGAATACTTGTACCTGTCTTCGTCTGAGGCAAGTGCTGCCAAATTTCTTCGGTAATAAACGGCATGAAAGGATGCAGTAGACGAAGAGTCTGATCAAGCACATGACAAAGAACAGATTGAGTAAGCTTCTTAGCTTCAGGATTATCACCGTATAAATGTGGTTTAGCCATTTCTATGTACCAATCACACAGATCATCCCAAATGAAATTGTATAATGAACGACCTGCCTCACCAAATTCGAAGCTATCGAGAAGGCGGGTGACATCAGCAATCGTATCATTTAATCGAGTTAGAATCCACTTGTCCGTAGTTCCTAATTCTCCACTCATATCTAGATCTTGCGCACTAAAGCCCTCAAGATTCATTAATACAAATCGAGAAGCATTCCAGATCTTATTGGCGAAGTTACGTGCTGCTTCCACACGTTCCCAACGGAAGCGCTGATCGTTACCAGGTGTATTCCCAGTTGCCAGCATGAATCTCATGGCATCTGCACCATATTGTTCAATTACTTCCATCGGGTCAACCCCATTGCCAAGGGATTTAGACATTTTTCGTCCTTCTGCATCCCGTACAAGACCTGTGATAAGAACATTCTTAAATGGATTTTGCTCCGTAAATTCTAGAGCTGTGAAAATCATGCGAGCAACCCAGAAGAAAATAATATCATATCCTGTAACAAGTACATCCGTTGGATAGAAGTGCTTTAAGTCTTCGGTTTCATCTGGCCAGCCTAACGTGGAGAATGGCCATAAAGCCGAACTGAACCAAGTATCTAATACATCTGAATCCTGTTTAAGCTTCTCACTTCCACATTTTGGGCAGGCTGTGATGTCAACTCTTGCTACACTCATTTCCCCACAGCTCTCACAATACCAAGCAGGTATCCGGTGTCCCCACCATAGCTGACGAGAGATACACCAATCACGAATATTTTCAATCCAATGTAGGTAGATTTTCTCGAAACGGTCTGGAACAAATTGGACCTTATTTTCTCCCCTTTGTTTCTTAATCGCTTCTTCAGCTAGTGGGCCCATCTTAACAAACCATTGAGTAGAAAGATAAGGTTCAACAACTGCACCACTACGTTCACTGTGTCCTACTTGATGTATATGCTCCTCGATTTTGAAACAAATACCTTGATCTTGTAGATCCTTTACAATCTTTTTACGGCAATCGAAACGATCAAGACCTTGATAGATTCCAGCATTATCATTCATCTTGCCAGTCTCATCCATCACTAAGAACTGTTCTAGATTGTGTCGTAAGCCCATTTCAAAGTCATTTGGGTCGTGTGCAGGAGTAATTTTTACCGCACCACTACCAAATTCCTTTTCTACATAATCATCTGCGATGATCGGAATTTCCCTGCCTGTAATCGGAAGAACGACCATTTTACCAACTAAATGTTTAAAGCGATCATCTTCAGGATGAACAGCAACTGCAGTATCTCCTAGCATCGTTTCAGGTCGAGTCGTTGCAACCTCAATGTAGCCGGAACCATCCTTAAGTGGATAGCGAAGATGATAGAGGGCACCCTTAACCTCCTTATACTCAACTTCAATGTCAGATAAGGCCGTACGAGTAGCAGGGTCCCAGTTAATAATGTATTTGCCCCGATATATAAGGCCTTTTTCATACAGGCGAACGAACACCTCTCTTACAGCACGGGATAATCCTTCATCGAGAGTAAAACGCTCACGGGAATAATCAAGAGAAAGACCCATCTTCGCCCATTGCTGGCGGATAATATCCGCATACTTACCTTTCCATTCCCAAACCTTCTCTACGAACTTCTCTCTTCCTAAATCATAACGAGAAATCCCTTCTTGTTTGAGCATTCCCTCTACCCGTGCTTGGGTTGCGATACCTGCATGGTCCATTCCAGGCAACCATAGGGCATCGAAACCTTGCATACGCTTGGCCCGAGTCAGAATGTCTTGTAATGTATTATTCAGTGCATGTCCAATATGAAGATTCCCCGTCACATTGGGTGGAGGAATAACAATCGTAAATGGGGTTTTAGAGGAATCCCGATGAGCATTAAAGAAACCTCCTTCTAGCCAATAGGGATACCATTTGGCCTCGGTAGCCCCCGGTTCATACTTTGTTGGTATTTCCTTTGTTTGATTCGTAGTCATAGCATCTTTTCCTCCTTCTATCATTCACATGTATATTATGAAAAACAAAAAAACCTCTTCGTTTCTCAAAGGACGAAGAAGTTCGTGGTACCACCTTTGTTAGCAACCCAAAATCACCATAGAGCTGCTCACTTAAAATCTTATAACGGAGTTTTCCGTTCCTTCCTACTGTATACATTCTGTTCAGAAGGACGACTTCTGGGCTACCTTCAACAGTTACTTCCAAAGAAATCTTCCAGCCCAAGGATTTCTCTCTCTAAATTGGCTTCACTGTCTACTCTTCCCATTCATAGTCTTATCATTATTAAACTGAAAAATATTTTATCAATTATTAACAGCTTAGACAAGTGTTTCAGCCCTTAAACTAGAATTCCTTTTTCAATTTTAATGGTTCGTGATGAAAATTGAGTCAATCCAAGATCATGAGTGACGATAATTATCGTTTTTCCTTGATTATTTAACGACCTGAACAACTCCATCATATGAAATGCACTTTGCGGATCAAGCGCACCTGTTGGTTCATCGGCTAAAAGAATCTCAGGATCAGTGATCATTGCTCGAATCAACGCAACACGCCTTTGCTCCCCACCACTCAATTCACTCGGAAGATGCTGTAACCGATCACTCAAACCCACCTGTTCTAGCAAATCAGCTGCTCGTTTAGTGTCTGTCGATTCATAGTTACCTTGCATTATTTTAGGAAGGGTCACATTCTCTACCACCGATAACGTCGGAATTAAACTTGGGAATTGGTAGACGAAACCAATTTTTTGGGCACGTATTGCGGTTCTCTGCTTATCACTGAAATGTATAATATTTTGATTATCAATCCATATGTCCCCTTCTGTCGCACGATCGATCAAACCCATTAGGCTTAAGAAGGTAGACTTCCCACTTCCCGAAGGCCCAATGATCGTCAAAAACTCCCCTTTTTGAATAGTACAATGGATATTTTCCAAAGCAACAATGTATTTTTCTCTATTTATTCGATACTTCTTACTAACATTTT
>DATFAS010000144.1:0-8920 GCA_035254305.1 Bacillota bacterium | reverse complement strand
GTTTTGGGAGCAGCTTTATATGTAGCCATTATATCATTCGTGATCCTATTTGCACTTAAGAAGACGATTGGAATTCGCGTAACAGAAGAAGAAGAGATTGTCGGACTTGACTTAAGTGAGCATGGTGCCTATGGATATCCTGAACATCTAAAGAAAAATGTAGGCTAAAATAGATCGAATCCTTACGACTCTACCCAGGACTAGGTAGGGTCACTTTTTTAGCTATGGAAGGAGACCACTTATGGAAATGAAAAAGTGGAAAGAGGCGATCCTTAACGAGGCATTACGTGCTATAGAAGGGATGGATTCATCTGCACGATTTCTAGAAAATTTAAAGCGTATCAACCGGCATCATGATTACATCCACCAATCGATTATGGAAAAGACGGATAGGGAATTAAGAGCAATCGAAAATCCGCCGTCCTTCTCTTATTGCTGGGTAGAGATGGGAAGTGGAGGTCGTCAGGAAAGAACAGTATGGTCTGATCAAGATAATGGAATTGTCTATCGTTGCAAGGAACAGGATCAGCCTGCTGTCATCGCATATTTAACTAAGCTTGCTGAAAAGGTTGTAAACATGCTTGAGGTGGTTGGTTATCCAAAATGTGATGGATTGATCATGGCAACTAACTCTCGATGGTTACAATCGGTGGAGGGGTGGAAAAAGAATTGGGAGAAGTGGAGTGAGGAGCTTTCATTAGATACGATTCGTTACTTGTTAATTTCTTCTGATTTGCGGGCGATCTATGGAGATGATGGTTTAGTTCAAGAGCTTTGTTCCTGGTGGGAGCAACAGAATGGCTCTACCTCTTTAAGACAAAGACTCGTTCCTTATTCGCTTCATCAAAGGATTCCCATAGGATTCTTTGGGCAGCTGTTTACGAAAACACATGGGGAATATGCAGGAATGTTTCATCTTAAGGAGGGAGGGTATTATCCGCTAATCAGCATGATTCGGGTACTCTCTTTGCGCGTAGGTATCTTTCCTACCTCTACACAAGCCAGAATAAGTAGGTTAGCCCAGCACAGCTACTTTACTCCATTAGAGCTACAAGAGTGGGAGGAGGCTCTCGCTTTTTATTTGCGATTACGGTTAAAAAACCATGTTTACCTGCTCTCAAAGGGAGAAGGATTGCATGATTATATCCAGCTAGATGACTTGTCAAAAGGTGAAATCAGTGCTTTAAAGCATCATCTAGTATTCCTAAAGAAACAACAAAAACATTGGTTGAAAGTATTTGATAAAGAAGGTGGCCTATATGCTTAGCTTCTTCGATCATCTTCGACGTCAAATAGGTGGGCAAAGTAAAGAGATATTCGCATGGAATCGTTCCATTAATCGTGAATCATTAGAGCAGGAACGCTTATTAAATCAACCTTGGGATCAACTTCTTGTCTCGGCCATTGATTCAGAAACAACTGGATTTCACCCGGAGGCAGGGGATGAAATGATTTCAGTGGCAGCTGTGAAATGGAAGGGAGTAAGAGTGGAAGTTCCTTTTCATTCCTATATTCAAATAGAGAAAACCTTACCTCCACATATTACAGAGTTAACCGGGATTGAAGAAAGTGATTTAAGCGGGGCACCTTCCATTCAGATTGTTATACAGGATTTTCTGAAGTATGTCGATTCTACCGTCTTGATTGGTTATTACATTGGCCATGATATTAGCTTTCTCAATTATTTCTTGTGGAAGAAATTTCGGACAAGGATCAATCATCGAGTGTTGGAGGTAAAAACGATTATAGAGCTTCTATACCCGCAGTGGGAAAGCTTTTCTTTTGATGATCTATGCGAGACCTTGGGGATTGTCAATACAGGAAGGCATACGGCGATTGGGGATGCACTTGCGGTGGCGGAATTATGGAGTCAATTGGTTCAAAAGCTAGATCAAGTTGGGATCCATCATCTGGCGGGGTTATATGAACAATTGGCCCAGCATCGGAGAGGAAAGGGGTAAGGGGGATGGTACCCTTATCCCAAATTTGCTTTAGCCTTTTCCTCTAATATGATAGAATGGACTCTAAAATAGAAAAAAGAGGAGATTAAACAAAACTTTCTATGTTAGCTATTGTATTAGTGACCGTCTGGTCAACCGGAATACTATTCCTCCTAACCGATCCGCATAATCATTCCTCAAGATGGGCAGGAATCACATCGATTGTTGGCGGGTTTGGCTTTTTGGCGGGAATACTTGATGATGAGCTTAGACCACTCGTACAAGTAGATTCCCTCAAAAACGGTCTTCATTGGACCTCTAATATGGCTTCTTTCCTTTGCCAGATCGGACTCCCGTATGCCTTCTTACAATTCTCCCTATATGCATGTCCTTATCTACCGAAGAAATGGATGAAATTTGTAGGCATAGCAGCTATACTCCCTATTCTATATATGACGATGACTACACCCATTTTGCCAGAACTCACCATTGATTATCACCGATTAGCCATTTGGTCCATTCCCTATATCCTATTCGCTGTTGCTCTTCTTTTCTATGGATTCTTTAAGGAAAAGGATCCTGTAATGAAACGAAGTCGTTTTGTGGTCTTGGTTATTGGGGCATTTCCCATGCTTTTTGTGATGGTTACGATCTATGTGCTGCGATTATTTGGATGGTTTGAAGTTTGGAAATACAATGTACTCATTCTTTTACTTCAATTTTTATTTTTTATAGGGTTTTCTATGAAATTTGGGGTGTTTGGATTTAAACTCCGTGTGGAGCAGAATCAAATGAATACCACGATGCGGGCCTTAACGTCCGGTACTTCTATTCTCAATCACACGATCAAAAATGAAGTAGGCAAAATGCAGCTTCTTATTTATCGCTTGGAGAGGTGGAAGGATCAGCGGCCTGAGATTAGCCAGGAGATCCAACAGGATATTCAAGATTTGTACCAATCTACTGAGCATATGCTAGATATGGTGAAGCGGATTCAGGGGAAAATTCGTGATATTGAACTTAAAGAGTCCCTTCATTCGGTTGAAGAACAAATAGAAAATGCCATCCGACAAGTTGAACCATTTGCACAAAGCAAAGGAACTCAATTGCTCATTGAACAGGTTCAGACAGCCAACCTATGGATAGATCCTGTTCATCTACATGAGGTATTAATCAATGTTTTGCGAAATGCGGTAGAGGCGATAACGCAGGATGGGGTCATTCGGATTCGCACCTATCTATCACGTAAATATTATACGATCATGATTGAAGATAATGGCAAGGGCATTGCCAAAGGAAATTTACCCCATGTATTCGAGCCGTTCTTCTCGACTAAGAAGAACCAATCCACTCATTTTGGTTTGGGTTTGGCTTACTGTTATCAGGTGATGAGAATGCACCAGGGTTTTATGGAAATGAAAAGTACAGAAGGGGTAGGAACACATGTGTTTCTCTATTTCCCTCGCAATCGGTTAAAAGGAGTGGAACAGGGTAGTGCAGCTTATTCGTGTGATGATCGTAGAGGATGACCCCGTTTGGCGTAGAGGGGTAGCAGATTTAATTAGCCAGGAGGAAGATTTCAAACTGGTCGTGGAAGCGGGAACGAAGGAGGAGGCGCTAGCTCTTATCCAAGAAAATGAAATTGACATCGTGCTCATGGATATCAATTTGACAGATAACAATCTAGATGGGCTGGATACAGCGATGGCGATGCTTGAACAAAAGGAAGCACTTAAAATTATTATGTTAACTTCATTAACAGAAGACGATGTGATCCTGGATTCTTTCGCAGCGGGGGCAGTTAATTATGTGAATAAGCTGCACTTTCGAGAAATTCCAGAGGCGATTCGAGCTGCTTATGCCAATCAATCCGCCATCCATGCCTCAGCTGCACAAGCTCTTCGTAAGGAATTTCTTCGCCTGAAGAAGGATGAGAACCAGAACCTACTGACCACTTCTGAGAAGGAAATCCTGCATTTAATCCACGAAGGCCATACGCAAACAGAAATTGAACAAAAATTATTCATTGCCAAAAGAACGATTAAAAATCATGTTAATCGGATATTGAAAAAAATGGGAGTGTCTTCAAGTAAAGAAGCTGCCCAATTAGCGAAAAAGAAAAAGATGTTTTGATATGTGTTTAAAACCGGTACTAATAAAAGTTGGTACTTTTAGCTTTATCAAAGGTAGATAAAATAAAAGCTAAGAATACTTCTTTAAGAAGGGTGAAGGACATGGAATGGTTGCTTGTGGTCCTAAGATGGATATTTCGTTGTTTGTTCCGAGTTCAAGTTAGAGGTTTAGAGAAACTTGATTTCTCTAAACCTATGATTCTCATGCCGAATCATACATCGTTGCTAGATGCGGTATTGCTAGCTCTTTTTTTACCAAAAAATGTGATCTTTGTAGCGAATACGGGCATAGCCTATCGTTTCTCATGGATGATGAGGGCACGATCACATATCACCATCGACCCATTGAATCCCTATTCCATTCGCCAAATGGTTCGTATCATCAATCAGAATAGCCCGCTAGTCTTATTCCCAGAAGGGAGAATTACAACGACAGGTACACTGATGAAAATCTATAGTGGCATTGGATTTCTTGCCCTGCGTACAGGGGCACAGGTGTATCCAGTGATCCTAAGAGGACTAGAAAGGTCGAAGTTTTCCTATATGGGGGACAAAAATAAAACAATCTGGTTTCCGAAGGTTCAACTGACAGTGGGTTCACCATTTATACTGGAACGAGATGCTGCTAGATCACTAAGAGCAGAGAAGAAGCGGGCGACTGATCACATCTATCAGATTCTTCAGAATGAATCGTTGAATGTACGATTAAAGAATGAAGTGAATTTATACAATGAATTACTTGAAGCAGCATGTATTCACGGGTCTAAGCGAGTGATTGTAGAGGACCCTAGCCAATCCTTAACCTACCGTGGGTTACTACTAGCAAGCACGGTATTGGGCCATAAGTTTAAGGAGAGGTTCGGAGGGTTTGATACGGTTGGAGTTCTACTACCTAATGCAACAGCACATGTGGTGACCTTGTTTGCCCTGTTTCGCATAGGGATTCGGCCTGCGATTCTTAATTTTTCCCTTGGGAGTCGAACGATTATAGAGTGCTGTGAAACAGCGGTGATTCGTACGGTGATTACCTCTAGAGTTTTTGTAGAAAAGGGGAATTTATCCGAATTGATGGATCGATTTTCTGAGGAAAATGTGCAGGTTATTTATCTAGAAGATGTGAAAATGGAAGTTTCAGTATGGGATAAATGGTCAGGACTTACTCGGTCCGGGCAGAGGTCTACCGCCCGGAATGGGGAGGTAATTTTATTTACATCTGGAAGTGAATCGAAGCCCAAGGGTGTCATCCTTACGCATCGAAACCTCTATTCTAATGTTGAACAGGTGTTATGTTCGATTGGAATTACCTCAAAAGATAAGATCTTTAACGCATTGCCTATGTTTCATAGCTTTGGTCTCACTGCGGGAACCTTCTTACCGATCCTAAGTGGTGTTGCCACTTATCTATATCCAACGCCTCTTCATTATAAGGCGATCCCAGAGCTGTGCTATGATACGAATGCAACAGTCTTGTTTGGGACTTCGACCTTCCTAGCTGGTTATGGTAGATTTGCTCATCCCTATGATTTCTATTCTTTGCGTTATGTGTTTGCTGGTGCGGAAAAGCTTAAGGATGAGGTTCGAGAGCTATGGTTAGGGAAATTTGGCATTCGAATTATGGAAGGATATGGTGCAACGGAAACATCACCGATCTTAGCCCTGAATACACCACTTGCTTATAAAAAAGGAACGGTTGGCTGCCTTGTACCAGGGATTCGTTCAAAAATAGAACCCGTGGCAGGGATTGAGAATGGTGGACGATTGTTAGTGCAAGGTCCAAATGTAATGAAGGGCTACCTCATTCATGGGAAGGGATTTGTACCGGCTGATGAATGGTATGATACGGGAGATGTGGTGGAGCAGGATGAAGAAGGATTCGTAACCATTCTTTCTAGGTTGAAGCGATTTGCTAAGGTTGGCGGGGAAATGATTTCTCTTGGACAGGTAGAAGAGCTTGCAACTATTTGTTTTGGTCATATAGATGTAGCTGCAGTCGCTGTGACAGATCCACGTAAAGGGGAGAGGATTCTTCTTTATACCGCGCAAGCTGGGGATCAATTGGATAAGTTTCGTTCCTTCCTAGCCCAACACGCCTACTCGCCAATGTTATGTCCATACCGGATGGATCGTGTTAACTCGCTACCACTTCTAGGAAGTGGGAAAATAGATTATGTGTCTCTTAAACAAATGGCCGAAACGGCCGTAGGGAAGGGAGTCTAATGCAAATGGATGACAGCAAAACCAAGCAATCCTTGTGGGTTCTCTACATTGCGCAGTTCTTAAGTGCTTTTGCAGATAATGCTATTTTCTTTGTTATTCTTGGCATCCTTGCTAGGAAGGGAAATGAAGACCCAGAAGGGGGAATGCTGCTTGTACAAGCCGGATTTCTCCTTGCCTATGTTGTGTTGGCCCCTTTTGTTGGAGCATTTGCAGATAAACATAAGAAATCAAGTGTATTGCTAATTGGAAATCTAGTGAAGGGGATTGGGGCAGCTCTATTATTCACCGGGTTCTCTCCGGCAGCTGCCTATACACTAGTAGGGATTGGGGCTGTGGTTTATTCACCTGCCAAGTATGGAGTATTGGTAGAGATCTGTAAAGAGGATACGGAACTACTTATGAAGTCAAATGGGCAATTAGAATCCTCTACGATTGCTGCCATCCTGCTAGGCACGTTAGGGGGCGGATTTCTGGCTAGCTTTTCGCCTAACGTTGGAATATGGATCTGTCTTCTCCTTTACGGGGCATCCTTGGCTCTGGCTCCGTGGATTCGATGTGAACCAGGGAATACAGCTTTGACGTATGGGGCTTCTGCAAAGCAATTTCTGGTAGATGTTAAGCTTCTTTTTACATTACCTAAAACAAGATTTACTTTAGTTGGTACAAGTGCGTTCTGGATGACATCCTCTGTTTTGCGTATTGCCTTTCTTATGTGGTTAGCTAAGTATTTACATGTCACAGAATCGTTCGAGCAATCTGCTATTGTTGGAATTACGGGGGTTGGGATTGTGATCGGAGCCCTTCTGGCTCCATATGTACTACCGGTACGAACATTCTATCGTTCCTATCTATATGGTGCAGTCATGATGCTGATAATACTAGTTGCCGTAATACCCGTGAATGTTTATGTAACAGCTGTATTATTATTGGCTATTGGTATTTGTGGGGCTGTGTTCATTATCCCTTTAAATACGGTGCTTCAGGATGAAGGAAAGGATCGAGTAGGTTCTGGACGGACCATCGCCATCCAAAACTTCAGCGAAAACCTACTCATGATGATTGGGGTAGGGGTATTTCAGTATCTGTTGGATCATGGGTTTGAAGTGAAGGTAGCGATCATAGGTATGGGCGTGGTGCTTGGTGGATTTGTTCTTTATCTGCGGATGATGATTCCAAAGGTTAGAGGATAACGTAGAGGAGTTACAAGTTTTGATATGGATAGGAAGAGAATTGATTAAAAGTTTGTGATGATCTCAATGTAGACCCCCATTTTATTTTTTAATAGTCTACTATATAATGAAAATGTAGGAAAATTGTAACAAAAAGGGGAGGCGGATTTATGAGTAAGAAAGTCCTAATTGTAACTGGGGATGCAGTAGAGGCATTAGAAGTCTTCTATCCTTACTATCGTTGTTTAGAAGAGGGGTTTGAAACGGTTATTGCTTCACCGCAACGCAAAACCCTAAATACAGTTTGTCATGATTTCGAACCACATAGTGAGACCTATACAGAAAAACCAGCATATCGCCTGGACTCTCACCTTTCATTTGAAGAAGTAAATCCTGGGGAATATGATGGACTTATTATTCCCGGGGGAAGAGCACCAGAATATATTAGACTAAACCCTCATTTGAAACCGATTATTGCTCATTTCTTTGAAACAGGTAAGCCAGTTGCTTCCATTTGTCATGGATCACAAGTATTAGCACTTGTTAAAGAATATCTAGAAGGCCTTGAAATGACAGCATATCAAGCTTGTCGCCCAGATATTGAAGCATGTGGGGCTATCTATCAAACACAAACCCTTCATGTCCATAAGAATCTAGTAAGTGGACATGCTTGGCCTGATCTACCAGGATTTATGCGAGAGTTCATACAATTACTAACTAAATAGAATGTTGAGAAAGGGGCTGACCCAAAGGTAGAAGTACTTTTAGGTTCTTAGTCCCTTTTTTTGCGGATAGCGTAGATACGCCTCCTCATAATGGCAACTAGGCTGCCACCTGCGCCATTCTGCAACTGAAGGAATACGTCGAATAAGCTTCTTCTTGCTCTGTTGCCTTCGTTGCCCTTGAAGATGGTGCTTAAAGGCTTGGTGCTAGCCAAGCAAGCTTTTTGTAGCTTTGATGTGTTATCCCGTTGACTCAGAATAAGACGATCTTTTATCTAGCGTTTCCGAAAAGAAAAAATGACACTTATTCTTTAATATCGGGTTAAGGAAATATAGGAAATAGCCCTCCGACTCAGACACAAATGGAGTAGAGGGTCAAAAATGCCATTGTTCATTGTGAGGTTATTCCAACGATAGCAAAATTCATCGAGATAGGCATTGAAATGTCGGGGACCTAACCCACGAAAAGTTTTATTTATCCAGGTTCTTGCTTTGGCGAAGATCGGGAATAATTTCTTGAATGTATTCGATTTACCTCTTCCAATCATAAACTCAACGTGAGGAGAGGAAGGATCTATTTGTGTTCTCTTAAAGGCCTCCGTTCCTAATCGAAGAGTAGAATTATAGTTAATTTGTTTACTGATTCGAGGGATACATTTCATTTTTACATAATAGGGCTCACCCTGATCATTGAGGGAAGCTCCAACAAAAAGAGGTTGTTCTTTTGGGGGAATGGGGTA
>DATFAS010000143.1:0-12818 GCA_035254305.1 Bacillota bacterium | reverse complement strand
AATTCAAAGGTTAAAATTTCATCTTATAAAACCGACTATCCTTGCTATAATTGTTTTATTCCTCATCTATAGTGTATTAGTAGGGAGTTACTTCGTTCAGACTCAGAAATATCCTGAGAGTGGATTTAAAAAGGCGAAAATTGAAATTAGCAACCTTCAACCTAGTTTAATCAGTGATTAACCTTCCTTATCATTTTTTAACATATTTCGTTTGAAATTTACAAAAGAATGGTTAAAGCGACACTGTTAGCATATAGATAGTTATTACCCCCCAATGAAAGGATCGGGCCAAATCAACGGAATGAGGAGAAAAGTATGCTAAAAAATATACCGAAGAAAACCTTGTTACTAGATATGGATGATGTGATCGTGGATCAATCCTTGACCTGGGTAAAACGGATTTACGAGAAGACGGGTATCCATTTTAACCGGGAAGAATGGACAGACTGGCAGCTTTCTAACCACCTTCCTTCTGATATTGTCCATCTCATTTTCGAAGAAATTAATAAAGAGCCTGGCTTTTTTCGATATTTACCACCCAAAGAAGGAGCCATTGAGGGAATTCGAGAATTATCCTGTTATTATGATATTGTTTTTGTGTCGGCAGGCGAGCATTATGCCTATCAGGACAAATATTACTGGATTGAAGATAACCTCCCTTTTTTACCAAAGCCTAATCTTATTCTTACACACCGTAAGGATCTTATTATAGGAGATATATTAGTCGATGATGGCCCACATAATTTATTGAGTTCTCCAGTTAAGACGAAGATTGTTTTTGATGGTCCATGGAACAAACAGTTAACGCAATTTCCTCGGGTTCACCGTTGGGAGCAGCTTGTGGAATTATTAATTCCAGTGGAGAGATTTCATTTAATCCGTTCCTCATAAGTGGTACGCAAAGTAAAATAGATAGAGAGACAAAAAAAGAAAGGATAAGTTCCTATACTTAACCTTTCTTTTTTTAGTATGATTAACGATTTAAGCGATTCACTGACTCGCGTTTAGCCTGCTCAGAAAGATGATTATAAATCCCTGTTGTCTCAATACTCTCATGTCCTAGAATTTCTGATAATATTGGCAGATTTTGATTTTTTTCAAAATGCTCGGTCGCGAAGGAATGCCTCAGCTTATGTACCGATAGGAGAGGCTTCCCGAAGGCAACCCCGTATTTCTTCACCATTTGCTGGACGGCTCGAACGGTTATACGATTTGTAATTCCCTCTGGGCCGATGGGGTAGGAAAGAAAGAGAGCTTTCTCTGATTTTCCAACCTTAAAGCGTTCCTCACGAACGGACAAATAAGCTAAGAGATCCTGAAGAGCAACATTATCGAAAGGTACCGAATCCTCTTTATTCCCCTTACGAATCACTCGTGCCGTGCAGGAGCTTCGATCAATATCATCTACATCAAGTCCTACGATTTCTGACACACGCAATCCACTACCTAATATGAGGCTAATGATGGCAATGTCCCGTTCCTTGTTCTTTTCATGGAAGTTGACTAATTTTTTATTGCTTGACATATGTATTGGATAATCTACCGCTACGAAGTGAAGAAAATCGTTCATTTCATCCCCACGTAATATTTTCCCTTCGATTTTCTTTGCTTTGGCTGCAGAGGTCACCTTATCACCCGTCATCTCTACTTTGGCCATCACATTTCGTGATAGATAGGGATTGTATTCGTCATCCTCAGCGATTTGTGACAAGTAATGAAATAAGCTTTTCAAAGAGGATAACTTCCGATTGATCGTTGCATTGGCGATGGACTTTCCAATGGCCTTCTTTCTTTGTAAGAGTAGGTAGCGCTGAAAACCATCAATATCTTGAAGTTTTAGTGTTTCTAGGACTTTCAGTGGGACCTCAGAACGTTCTCCCTTAGAAAAGCCTTCAATAATAAGCCAATCAAAAAACAGGATATAATCATGCACATAATTAAGCAGTGAGGCGGGCGACATCTTCAACTGTTTATGGTGGATAAACTCCATGACATACCAGGGCAAAGTGGGTAGTTTGGATTCTAATCGTTCGGTAATTTGTTGTTTGAATTCATTTACCATGACTAATACCTCTTTAAAGTTTTGTCTATCCCCAGTTTACAGTTTGAGGATACTCTGTCTTCTTTAATTTCCATGTACAAAAAGTGGTTACACATAAAATGAGTAGTGAACCAAAGACAATGCCAGCCCAATGCCAATGGTGCCAGAAGAAGCCGAGATAGAAGCTACCTAAACTACCGCCTAAGTAATACATAACCAGATAAAGGCTTGATGCGCTAGCTCTAGCAAAGGTTGCTTTTACGTTCACCCAGCTTGTAGCAGCTGAATGGGAAAAGAAAAAACCAAAACAGACAATAAGAACACCCAGAAGGATCATAACGAGATGTTGTGCTAAGCTAACCATGATCCCGAGGGCATAAATACCTATCCCCACCATTAGGCAGGTAGTTTTCCCCCATTTTTGGGCTAGTTTGCCCGATAAAGTCGAGCTTATCGTTCCAGCAAGATAAGTAAGGAAAAGCATCCCGATAAAGCTTGGCGAAAGATGATAGGGATCATCACTCAATCGGAAGGTAAGGAAATTAAAAAAGCCAATAAAGATAAAAAAATGTAAACCCCCAATGATGAAAGCCAGTAACAAAACTGGATTTTTTATATGCAAATATAAGGATTTCGCTGCTCCCTTAAGGTGAAGAGGGGTTTTTTGAAATTGTGTAGAGGGTGGTAGCAACCATACAAAAAGGATAAAAAACAGGATACTCATCAACCCAATAACGAGAAAGGAAGCCTTCCATCCCCAAAGATCAGCAGCAAAACCGCTTATCAGTCGCCCTGACATTCCTCCTACACTATTAGCACTTATGTAGATCCCAATAGCTAGACTTAATGCTTTAGGAGAAAACTCCTCACTCATATAGGCCATAGCCAAAGAGGGGAGGCCGCCTAGAAATAACCCTTGAACCCCACGTAATATAACAATCGTCTTATAGTCAGTGGCAAACAAGACTAGAAAGGTAGTCACCATAGCTCCAAACATCGTTATCATCATAATCGGCCTTCTACCAATTGAATCAGAAAGAGGGCCATAAAAAAGTAGAGATAGACTGATTGTAAAGGTTACGATGGATAGTGATAAACTTGAAGTAGCTGGGCTTAATCCAAATTGCTCACGAAAGATAGGGAGCAACGGTTGGGCGAGATAAAGTAGTTCAAACACCAAAAAGGAACCTAGACTAAGCGCAGTGGTTGCTCGCCAATATTCCTTCGACCCTTGTTCAATCATTTCTTTCAACCTCTTTTAATTCATAGTTGTAAACTTATGTTAGCATTGTAAGGAGCATATGAAAACCTCTATTTTGTTTGTATAAGGCTACTCTAGAACACGAATAAGTGTAGGATATGGTATGCTATGAGTGTAAATTAGTTAGGGAGGGTGAATTTAGAAATGGGAGAAGTAAATCCACAACAACTTTCTTGGAAGGCAATGGCTGTCAAAGGATTTGAAGGAAAAGGTTTAATTGATTTGTCCGGTGGAGGGCTTAAGATGGTTAGGCTTCAACCAGGCGCTACGTATCCTGTTCATCAGCATCCAGAAAAAACGGAATTTGCCTTTGTATTAGAAGGAACACTAGAAGCAACAGTAGCTGACCAGGTCTATATAGGGCAACGTGGTATGTTTTATTCCTTCCCAGTTGGTATACAGCATGGCTTGCGAAACCCAAGTGAAGAGGAAACAGTTCTACTGGTTGGTGCCATAAAGGATACAGAGTCACTAGAAAGCTAAAAAAATTGGTTTGAATAGAATTGCTTCAGGGTAACAAAAAAATCATTATGTAAACTTGTTAAAAAAACATAAAATAGTGATACTGATGTTGTTATAATACAGTAAATAAAAAGGACAAGTAGGGGATTAATCTCCTTCACTCGTCCTTTCATTTTTTAACCTTTAAAATTCTACTCATTATGCTTTCCGAAACACTTCGTGCATTCCGCAATAGCTGATTTTACTTCTTCTTCAAAATGTTCTCCACATTGTGGGCATTCCTTTTGATACTTTGGATACTTTTGGTTCATCATTTTATATTCCTCCCTGATTTCTTTTGATGATTTTATTGTATTATAACAGAGATCTATTGTCAATATGTTGTTATATAATAAAAGATAGGTGGTGATGAATGTCCAACTTCTCTTAAATAAGGAGTAAAAAAAGATAAGACCCAAGTCGGATCTTATCCTATGTACTTCTGGATGGCTGTCTAATTTTAGGAAAATAAGTGTTCCACATGTCTTCAACCAGCTCCTGTTCAATAAAGCAGGGGAGGTGCTCACTCGGAATGTTTATTTTCTCAGTGGTTAATTGGGCATTTGTTCATCTTCAAATTTACTAACGGATATTCCTCCTATGATCAGAACAGCTACTGTAGCGATTTCACATAGAATTAGTGTTAGAATCATACGATTTCTCCTTCCTACGATAAGGACATGCTTTTAATAAGTTTAAACCAATATATCCAACGTAGATATGATAAAAATCACACCAAATAAAAAGATTTAGGGATCGATCATCTCGAGTTTACTAAACCTTTTATATTTGCTGTTCCATCTAAAATGTAAAATCATACAGGGAGGAAAAGCAGCTTTTAAAACCCACCATGAAAAAACCATCGGCCAAGTACTCCTATGGCACCGAGTACAATAGAAATCCATCCTAAAGTCGAGGATTTGAAATAGATACTTACTACACCGAGCACAACGGCAATAATCCCAAGAATGAAAGGGGAATAGACAAAAGAGAGAATACCTACAACGATTCCTACCCATCCAATCCATACAAGGTGATTTCTTGAAGACTCTCGTACATTACCGTCAGAAACTTCAATTCGCTCACGATCCATGAATAGTTTAAGGCCTCCTCTATATAGAATATTGGCATTTATTGCATCCTAGAGTTCATGGTAAATGAAGATATCCTATATAGTCCCCTCTATAGACTAAATGATGTATAGAAAGTCCATAAATTTATTTCATCGTTAAGCCGCCATCTACATAAATACATTGCCCCGTGATAAAGGAAGACCAAGAACTAGCAAGGAATAGTACCGCACCTGCAATGTCTTGTGGATGTGTCAACCTCTTAAGTGGGGTTAGCCCAATAATGGATTCCCGTACATTCTCGGGTGTATCCTGACTTGAGTCTGTATGAGCCGTAAGGCCTGGTGCAACACAGTTTACTTTAATTCCAAATGCGCCCAGCTCTGCAGCCATATTTCGGCTGAATCCAAGTAAGGCAGATTTTGCTGTCGTATAGTCGTGATAGGGGACGATAGGAAAATCGATTAAATTCGTAACGATATTAATGATCCGTCCTTCCTGCTGTTGGGTCATATAGGGTAATACGGCATGTGTCACGTTATAAGCACCACCTAAATTACCTTGGATCTGAGTTTGATAATCTTGCCACTTGATTTCCCAAGCGGGCTTTCGTGTTCGTGGGTTAAATGTATAATGTGGCAAAGCGTTATTAACTACAACGTCAATACCCATGAAATTATCAACGATCATGTGTACCATTTGTTCTACCTGATCTGAATCGATGACATCTGCCTGGATAGCAACTGCTGTTCCACCATTTTGTTCAATATCTTTGACCACTTCGTTGGCAGCACATTGATTTTGTAAATAATTAACTATGACAATGGCACCTTGTTTACCCAATTGTTTGGCTATTTCTGCACCGATTCCTCGACTGGCCCCGGTGACTAATACCACTTTTCCTTTAAGCATTCTACTTGACACCTCTATTCTACATCTAAATCATATTGTTCAGCTAAAGCCTCGGCACTTCCCTCAAGATCTACCCAGCGAACCAAATCAATTAAGTTAAAGCGCCCATCGTGATGCCATCCTGGAACACTTCGATTCATTGATCCTATGGCACAAATCCGGGTGACGCCTTGTTCCCCCAAGATACCTGACAGATGCATCAAACGAGTAGGGTGGGTTGCAATCCCAACTGTTTGTAAGTATTCGCGGAATGGAAGGATCGCAGGGATTGACTCTTCTAGGTGTTCACATTGAACCACGTGGATGGTTCGATTTAATGGAGACGGTTGGAAGCTTAGGTCTTTATGATAGATTACCGTCCATTCCGTGCCTATTTCACTTTGATAAACTGCGACGTTAGGATTAGTCATTGCCTTAAATTCATATTCATTACGGAGACTGCGTATGGCTTGTGACTCTTCAGGTGATAATTTGGCCCTAGTACGTATCAGAGCATATTGCTGTAATTCGCTTGAAAGCTGTTGGGCTAGCATTCTAGGGGATACATTTCCCCCTGCCTCAATAAAAACGAGATGGGGGGAAAGACATGCTTGTTGATCATAGATAGTCATATCGTCACGCAGCCGGCGAAGCGTATCACGATAAAGATCTTGACGAAGAGCTTCTCTTCCTACCATGGCAAAGCTTATCTTATAACCATAATGTAGAAATCTGGTGGATGACGGGATTTGCTTACGGATTTGTTCTACAGTTTCATTGGAGCCATAGGCAATAACAGTATCAGATCCTTGATAAAGTGGGGCTTCAAGCTCCTGATTTCCTCCCTTCCATGGAAGAATGGCTAGGGTGTTAGCGACATCAACGTTCACTTCTCGGAGGCTTTGTGCAAATAAAATGGCCATAAGCGGCTCACCCGTGGGGGTTTTACCAAAATTCGCGGATTTAAGTAAAATTCCCATGACTAAGCTCCAAATAGGTAGGCCTGGAACATTACCTGAAAAGATATGAAAAATGAATTCTGGGCCATAAGCCCGGCTCCAGCCACCATTAGATTGAGGATAAAACTCATCAAGAACAGATATAGATGGGAATTCTTGTTGAATAAATCGTAATAGCTCCTTCTTTCGGAATAAGCGAAGAAACTGTTTTAACTCCAGTCGGACCATATTCTTATCGTAGCCAGTGATAATTGGAACCCATTTTTCTGCGAATTGACGCAATGGATAGTTAGGATCGAGCCACTTCTGAATCGCTGCATCAATAATTTGGATCAACTGATCGGTTCGGTAATCTTTTATTTTTTGTCGATTTTCTCGTATTGTTTGCATCAATTGGACAATATCCTCGGAGGATAAGCACGGTGATCGAAGGCTGAGTGTGGCGCCATGATCTTCAATGATACGTTCTTCAAATGAAGAAAAGGCGATACCATCTGGCACCGCAAAATGATTGAATTGCATTTGAAATTCCTACTTTCTTTGGCTTTGCAAGAGCTGATCGATTGCGATCGAACAACCACGTGCTTCAGAACCCTGAATACGTCCCAATAACACCAAGCCATTTTCATTATAGAATCCCTGATCTTCCGTTAGAATCGCTAAAGCTGAATTCCAATTGGCCAAGTCATAATGGGCGATAACACCAACCATTCCATGTGGGAGAGGAGCTAAGGTTTCAGGATCAAGAATGACTGTTCGCACCCAAGGTGGTGTTGCTTTTTCTACTTGTTTCTTTCTAATGGTTTGATCATAAAGCTGTGAACTAAGCTCGGTCATTCCGTACATATTGATACAGTCCATGCGATCTATTCCGAAGGAACGGGTAATCCACGCATAGAAATCATCACCAGAAATTTCTCTAGCTTGTCCCTTCAAGCCACCTGTATCAAAGATAACACTTCCCTTAGGCAGGTGAAAGGAAAGGTTCCGTTCTTCACAGTAATCTAGAAAATGCACATAAGAGAAGGTAGCTCCCATCAGAAGGACAGGGTCACTAGATTGCTCGATCGATTGAAGAGAATGAACGAGACCTTCCATATCTAATCCGTCCTGATTAAAAAAGAATTGACTTTGTTCTGTTCCGCAATACTCAACTGCCTTAGTTAAATACCTGGAAAGGGAAGAATTCTGATTCATTTCCTCTGCAGGAGACAGGACAAAGATTGTAGTCTTCTGGGTATGTGGAAGGACAAAATGACGGAAAGGACCAACCATCGATGCATCCCAAACGGATAAAGTAGGATGATAGTTCTTGCCTTTTTTTTCTTTATTCGTTGTTCCACTCGTCATGAAGACGGCCTCGGCCTCCTCAATGGGTTCGGAGGATAACGTTACTTCTTTATAAGCTTGGATAGGAATCGGAGGGATGTCCTTCCAAGTTTTGATTGTAAGTGGTGTCTTCTTCCTGGCTACTGCATACTTCTTGTATGCCATGTTATGTTCAAATTGAAATCTAAATAGCTCTAGAGCCATTTGATTAAATGCATCGTCACTATCATTATATGCTTTGATAAAGGACAGCAGCTTTTCTATGATCTGTTGACTATCCTTCTTCATGAGCGCTTTCCTCCTGTTGGGATGGATACAAGGATAATTTGAAGAATAAATGCTGTTGCAGCACCTACAAATATACTATTGGTTAGTAATTCACCGACAATACCATGAATCCCTTTTAATGCAGTAGGAAGAGTATTCGCAAACAAAATGGATAAACCTGCAATCATATAATTGGCTTCTGTTTTCTCCATTTGTCCAAGTTGACGAATCCCAGCAAAGAGTAAAGATGCAGTTGCTGGTAAGAATAGCCCGCCTACCACTGCATCTGGAGTAAGAGCTAGTAGGGCACCTGCCTTCGGAATAAAGCCAAGGATTAAGAACAGGATTCCTGCAATCTTAACCACATGTCGCGAACCAATCCCTGTTAATTGCAGAAGACCTACATTCTGAGCATAGGCTGTTGTGGCAAATCCACCTATCGTTGTGGAAACGGCTGACCCAAATGCTTCGCCAGCGAATCCATTTCGAATGCGATCCGCACTTAACGGTTCTTGAACCATTTCTGCGGCTGCATGGTAAACTCCCATGGCTTCTACGACTGCAACTAAATAGGCAAAGAAGAAAGTTAGGAAAGACGTCCATTCAAATTGTAGCATACCATAAGGAAATAGGGTGGGTAGACCAAACCAAGCTTTCTTGGATACGTCTGCAAAATGAATTTGACCAAGTGATACAGCAATGGCGTCACCAACAAGTAAGGCTAATAGGAAGGAAAAGGATTTCCATTTGCCTTTACCGAATACGGATAGAAAGACAACAACCAATGCTGTAGGAATAGACATAGCGAGGGTTGCAGGCTGTAAAAAGCTGCTCAGGGATGGCTCCCCACCCAAAAATTCAAAAAAGGTAAATCCGGATAAAGCTAATCCAACAATAAATAATACGGATCCGGTAACAGCTGGAGTAAATAAGATTCGCATTTTGCCTAATACACCTGTAATAGCAAGCAGGAAGAAAATCAGGGCGCTAATGATCATACCACCACCAGCTGCTGCTAATCCATTGGCCTTTCCAGATGCGATCATTAAGGAATCGAATGCGGCAGAAGGTCCTTGTACAATGGGAAGCCTAGCCAATCGAGTGGCTTGGGTTAAGGTAACAAGTCCGGCTGCAATAAAAATGGCATTCACCATATTTGAGGCGAGGGCAAATGGTAACCCGATCATACTAGCTACAAATACCGGGTCCAACCATACATTAGATACAAATACATGCTGCAGGGCATAGAGAAGCTCTTGCCCTCTAGGGAGTCTTTCTTCTACTTTCATTTTCTTGCCTCCATTTAATTTTTGCAAAAGACAAAAGGACCGTCAAAAGACGGCCCCTCGAATTGCAAGGATCTGTTGACTTCCAACACTGGCATTACCCAGATCTGGTCATACGGTCGATAGTAGAATAACTATCCTCTCAGCCAAGTGCACCTAGCTCCCGTGTTTATTAGTTTAATGTCAGTGTACTTTGATCACTGTGAAAATACAAGAAAGATTTTTTCTGAAAGGTTTTATTCAAGATGGACCCATTCACACAATGAACAAGAAAATTTCATGAGTTATCTATGTTATTTTACCAATATGCGGTTTATTATTGCTATATATACGGTAGTAGTAAGTTAATATAATCAATATATTGATGCAGTGATCATACTTCGTGAAAAAAATCCTTAGGTTTGGAGTAAATGGTATGAACAATTCTAACCCATGGAACATGGAGGATTCACCTCTTTCGAAAGAGGAATGGATAAATACCATACAAGAACTGACAGATATTAAGTATGCATTCGATCAATCTGTCACGATTGCAGTTACGGATACGAATGGAATCATTACCTATGCCAATGAGCAATTTTGTAGGATATCACACTATACGAAAGAAGAACTTGTGGGGCAAAATCTTCGTATTGTCAACTCAGGATTTCATCCCCAAGAATTTTTTGAGGAAATGTGGAAGACGATTCGTTCAGGAAAGGTATGGAAAGGAGAAATCAGGAATCGGGCGAAGGATGGTTCGCTCTATTGGGTAAGAACCACGATTGTTCCTTTTCTTACAGATGAATTAAAACCCTATCAGTATGTTTCTATCCGTTTAGACATTACAGATCTGAAATTAATGGAGGAAGAAATTAGGAAGAGGGAAGAAAAGTACCGGTTAATTACAGAAAATGCAACAGACCTCATTGCTGTAATAAGTCCAGATGGAAGGTTCACCTATGTGTCTCCTTCCAATGAGTGTGTATTAGGATGGAAAAGGGAACAACTCACAAATGGCAGTCTTATCGATTGGGTTCATCCTGAAGATCGGGAAATTGTCTTAGAGGGATTAAAAATTATTGCTTATACTAGAGCAATGTATCAAATGGAAATTCGAATGATTTCAGATCAGGGAAAAGTAATGGTCTTAGAGGTTAGGTGTAATCCTGTTTTAAATGAAGAAGGTTACGTAAAAGAAATTATTTTAGTATCTAGAGATGTAACCGATCGAAAAAAAATGGATGAAACCATCTATTACCTTGCCTTTCACGATCCACTAACAAATCTGCCCAATAGAAGATTATTTAAAGATCGATTAATTCAGGAATTACGGGATGCAGCAGAATTGCAATCGAGTTTTTCTATAATGTTCCTTGATATTGACTATTTTAAGTCTATTAATGACACTCTAGGTCACGATAAGGGAGATATGGTTTTAAAACAGGTTGCCGCCCGTTTATCCTTATGTATTCGAAAAGGGGATATGGTATCAAGAAATGGAGGGGATGAGTTCACGATCCTTTTGGAAAAATCAGTTCAAAGAGATGAAGCTAAGAGTATTGCTGAACGAGTTCTTCAGTCATTCAAACAACCATTTGATATTTTAGGAAAGAAGTTTCTAATTTCACCAAGTATTGGGGTTGCCTTATATCCACACGACGGAAAAACAGCAGATGATTTACTAAAACATGCTGATATTGCTTTATATTATGTGAAAAAGCATGGGAAAGCAAATTATGCATTCTATTCCCCAACAATGGATGTTCGTTCCTTGGAACAGATTAGCCTTGAAAATGAGTTGCGATTAGCAATCGAAAAGGAGCAATTTATTCTCCATTATCAACCAAAAATAAATATGAAAACAGGGCAAATAATTGGTATTGAAAGTTTAGTTCGTTGGAATCATCCACAATTGGGATTAATTCCACCCAGTGATTTTATCCCTTTGACAGAGGAAACAGGGTTAATCCTTCCCATAGGTGAATGGATTCTAAGAACCGCATGTATTCAAAACAAAAAGTGGCAGGAACAGGGACTTATATTTATACCGATTTCTGTTAATTTGTCAGCCTTACAATTTCAACATGAACATTTTGTTGATGAAATTCAATGTATCTTAAATGAAACAGGTCTCGAACCTCAATGGTTAGAATTTGAGTTAACAGAATCTGTTCTTATTGATCAATCTAGTGATACGTTAGTTAAGCTGCAAAGATTAAAACAGATGGGAATTAAACTTAGTTTAGATGATTTTGGAACTGGGTATTCATCTTTAAGCTATCTTAAAAAGTTTCCAGTGGATACCATTAAGATAGATTCATCTTTTATACGGGATCTTAATCAAGACAAATATGATTTAGCATTAGTCACGGCGATCATTTCTATGGCAGATGCTTTAGGGTTAAACGTCATTGCAGAAGGGATTGAAACAGAACAACAGTTATCCATCCTTATTCAAAAAGGGTGTAAAGAAGGTCAAGGATTTCTTTTTAGCAGACCACTTCAAGTAGAACATATCGAAACCTATTTTAATAACTTCAAATTTTGTATGCCAAAATCAAAAACAATTTTGGAAGCGGATGAAATTTCAATAAATTCAGAAGGACAGATTAAAAACAATGAGAATGAGTAAGTCTCATTGTTTTTTTGCTGTTTTAACTTCTTTGTTGTATTTTCGTTATTTAATTTCATCAAATTTGTATTTTACGAAATTATCTTTAGGAGTAATTTTTTTAGAAGGCTTGCCCCATCTTGTTCTGTATGTGTATGGCGACACAAATATATTTCGAATCACGACACTAAGTATTATGATTGAGTTTTTTATCAGATTAAATTTTGAGTCGCAAATATTTTACGTTTAAATCATTCTTAGGTTTAGAGATTCTTTATTGCAACTCTTAGTAGATCTTCTAAATATTGTATTTGTTTATACCTATAATTTCGTTTCTTCTTTTTTGTTTTAAATGGGTACTTTATTTTTTTCCATATTTTAGAAATTATTCCACCAATGAAATTCAAAGCTTTCCTCATTACTCTCCAGTAATTTCATAATCAAGTGAACGTTCTGGAGCAACTCTAAATCTTCCTTTTTCTATCATTTCTTCAGAATTTGTCATCTACCACTTAATGTGGTTCATCAAAAGATGGCCATTACACGATTTAAGATCCATTTTGATTCTGTTAAATTCGACGTTGAGAATCTGTCCTTATTCACGTTTTGTAATGTATCAT
>DATFAS010000142.1:0-6642 GCA_035254305.1 Bacillota bacterium | reverse complement strand
AGTAGACCCCTCCTAATTGTGTTTATACATTCTAGTTTATTTCCAGGATCCATTTATGGTTACTAGGATATTTATTTTGGAAAGATTAACCTCAAATCATGTACATTCATTTACCAATCCATTATCCATCCACTATCATTTACTCGTAAAGTAAATGACGCTTTAAATGTACTAAGATTGCAATAGGATACCTCTTCTACTTTGTTTACCCATTATCAATTAAGGTAGTGCATAGTGCAACAATCCGTTCCTCCCTCACCTCTCAGGGGAGAAAGATTATTTGGATTGGTAAGAATTTCAAATGATAAAAACCGTTTCATAAACGAAACGGTTTTTATCTTATTATAAATCTAACGTGTTCGGTAGTAACCACGCATATCTTTAGTATACAGCGTAAGACCATTAGCGAGGGACGCATCTGAAGCAACAACAGAAAAATTTAATTTCATATTTTTCCCTTGTGTATCCACACTGAATGGCTGACCTGCAGCTAAAACAGTTATAATGGTACTTGTAACTTTCCCACTATCATCCAACCAGAAGGCTCGTACTTCACTACGATAGCCGCTTGGCACCTCAACTCCCTTCATACTCAGCTTAGTTCCGTTTCGTTCCACAGTTTTTCCAAATGCTTGAACTACAGGTAACGCTTTAGCAGATTCCTCAGGCTTATTCACCACAGTAGCTGTTGAATCTACAGATTTCGCATCGGAAACAATCCCCACATTCCCGATTACTTCAGTTACACCATTCACACCAACTTGAGGCGTAGTGTTCGAAGATTCTTGATCATTTGGAAGTGGAGCAGGTATAGGCGTTGAACCGTCTGTGTTAATCATAGCAAGATAAAGCTTTTGATCCCAAGCTACTTTTGCACCCATGTTTTCACTGATAAAGCGCAGTGGAACCAACGTATGATCATCCTTTACCTGAGCTGGTGCATCGAAGGTAACCACTTTTCCATCCACGGTTGCAGTGGCTTGACCTGCTACTAGTTGGATTACATTGTTTTTATAATGAATCGATACCCGTTTATTCGCTTGATCCCACCCAACTTGAGCACCTAATTCTTCAGCTACAAAATGATCTAGAACCATCGTACGATCGTTATCGATGTATGGTTGAACATCTTCAAATGTCACGTTTTTACCATTCACCTGCACATGAACCTGATCGGCAGCCGCATATCCACTCAAACTGAATAAGGAGAAACCTAACACTCCCATTACTATGGTTTTCTTCATTCTCTAAATCCCCCACTCAAAACTAACCTTTTCCAAGAATAAATTCCTTTTTCCTTGTGGAAATCCTGCTTCAAATAATTATTTTGTTAATATGAAATACATTCAGGAAAAACTTAAGTCACGATAGTAACAAAATAAATCCTTACACTTATGCCCACAATTAGGTTTGCCAACCAAAAGATAAATCCCTCAATGCTTAGAGCACTAAGGGATTGGACTTATTAGTAATTCGTCATATACTGATCACGTTCCCAAGCATGAATCTGCAATCGGAACATGTCCCACTCAATTTCCTTTGCTTCAATAAAGTGAATTAATGCGTGTTCACCAAGTGCGCGAATCATAACAGGGTTTTCTTTCAATAGCTCGATTGATTCTTTAAGAGTGGCAGGTAACGTACCAATTCCTGCTTCTTCTCTTTCAGCCTCATTCATCACATAAATATTACGATCTGTAGCTGGTGGGCATTCAATTTCATTCTTAATTCCATCAAGCCCCGCTGCAAGCATAACAGCTAAAGCAAGATAAGGGTTTGCCGCAGGGTCAGGATTACGCACTTCAATTCTGGTGCTTAATCCACGAGAGGCAGGAATCCGAACTAGTGGGCTGCGATTCTTCGCAGACCAAGCGACATAACATGGCGCCTCATAGCCAGGAACCAAGCGCTTATAGGAATTAACTAATGGATTCGTAATCGCTGAGAACCCAGAAGCATGCTTCAAAATGCCTGCAAGGTAATGTTTTGCTATTTGGCTTAAGCCAAGCTCATCACTCTCATCGTAGAATGCATTTTCTTTTCCTTTAAATAAGGATTGATGGCAATGCATTCCAGATCCATTAATACCAAATAGTGGCTTCGGCATAAAGGTAGCGTGTAGACCATGCTGACGTGCTACTGTTTTAACAACAAGCTTAAAAATTTGAATTTGGTCAGCAGCCTTTACAGCATCTGCATATTTAAAGTCAATCTCATGTTGACCAGGAGCTACCTCATGGTGTGACGCCTCAATTTCAAAGCCCATCTTCTCAAGTGTTAATACAATATCGCGTCGGCAATTTTCCCCTAAATCTAGTGGTGCAAAGTCGAAGTATCCACCCTTGTCGTTCAGATCAAGAGAAGGCTCACCTTTTTCATCTAATTTAAAGAGGAAGAATTCGGGTTCAGGTCCTACGTTCATCGCAGAATAACCAAGAGCCTTAGCCTCACCTAGAACACGCTTCAGAATGCCACGTGGGTCACCATGGAAAGGTGTAACTCCATCAGATAGATAGATATCACAGATAAGCATGGCTACTTTTCCATATTCACTTCCCCATGGGAATACCATCCATGTATTGTAATCAGGATAAAGATACATATCAGACTCTTCAATTCGGACAAAACCTTCAATTGAAGATCCATCGAACATCATCTTGTTATCAAGGGCTTTTTCTAGTTGGCTTACAGGAATTTCAACATTCTTAATCATTCCGAGTAGGTCTGTAAACTGTAGACGAACATACTTGACATTTTCTTCTTTTGCAAGTCGTAGAATATCCTCTTTTGAATAATTAATAGCCATCGTTAGACCTCCTTGTCTGCATAGCAGATGTTTCTTTCTATTTTAATTAATGGAAGAATCGTGATAACTCTCCCCTAATTAACGGAGTATTACCAGGTCGGTTAACTAATAATTGTTGTTTAAGTAACTGTCTCAATTCAGCATCCGACATTTCCTTACGCTTCTCTTCTGACTTCTCCGTAATCACGGTTACTTCCTTCACTTCTTGTGGTGTTTCTACTCTTAGCATTTGCTTAATACCAGCAATATTTACACCTTTTTCTATAAAAGCTTTAATATCCAGTAGTCGATCTACATCATTAAATGAAAAAAGGCGCTGGTTACCTTCCGTTCTGGCCGGATGAATTAGGCCATGAGATTCATAATAGCGGATCTGCCTCGCTGTAAGGTCAGTTAGCTTCATTACAATCCCAATCGGGAACAGGGCCATATTACGACGAATATCATCGCCCACGAAATACACCCCTTGATCTTGATGATTTTTCCTCATTTTAATTGTAAAGAATACGAATGTTTATTGTCAAGAAGTGTTAAATTATCTAACAAAAAATAAGAAAAGCTAATCTCTTCTAAGAATGGTGGAGGAAGGAAGCTTCTAGAGGCGAAGCAACCCTTTTTCCACCAAATGATCAAGAGCCGTAAGGATTCCTACCTTTACATGTGAGAAGGTTAAGCCTCCCTGAACAAATCCGAGATATGGTTCTCGAAGTGGACCATCTGCTGTCAGTTCAATGCTTGCTCCTTGGATGAAAGTTCCCGCCGCCATAATCACCTGATCGGCATAACCTGGCATATCACTAGGCTCTGGAACAACACGTGAATCAACAGGTGAGGCTTTTTGGATCCCTTGACAGAAAGCAATCAAGCGATCAGCGGTACCGAATTCTACCGATTGAATGAGATCTGTTCGGTGATCATTCCATAATGGATTAGTTCGAAACCCAAGTTCCCCAAGGAGAGCTGCTGTGAAGGTTGCACCTTTTAATGCCTCACCAACCACATGGGGAGCTAGGAAAAAGCCTTGAAACATCTCGAGTAAAGAATATAGAGAGGCACCACCTTCGGCCCCAATCCCAGGGGCTGCCATACGATAAGAGGCTAATTGGACAAGTTCCTTGCGCCCAACAATATATCCCCCAGTCTTCGTAATTCCTCCACCCGGATTTTTAATAAGGGACCCAGCCATAATATCGGCTCCAACCTGCAACGGTTCCTTTGCCTCCGTAAATTCCCCATAACAATTATCTACAAAAACATATACGTCAGGCTTAATCTCTTTTACATATCGAATCATTTCTTCTAATTGTGAAATCGTAAAGGATGGTCGATCGGCATAACCACGAGAACGTTGAATTCCAATCACTTTTGTTTTTGCGGAAATCGCAAGAGATATAGCTTCGAAATCTACTTCCCCATCCTGAGTAAGGGCAATCGCCTGATATTCAATCTGATAGTCCTTTAATGATCCTTGACCTGAACCCCGAACCCCAATCACTTCCTCAAGCGTGTCATAGGGTGAACCTGTTATATAGATAAGCTCATCACCAGGGCGTAGGAGGCCGAATAAACAAATAGAAATAGCATGTGTCCCAGACACGATTTGGGGACGAACAAGTGCATCTTCTCCCCCAAATACAGTTGCATATACACTCTCTAGCGTACTTCTTCCGACATCATCATAGCCGTACCCAGTCGAAGGGGTAAAATGATAATCACTTACACCTGCCTCTTGAAAAGCACGCAATACTTTAAACTGATTATAGTCGGCCATTTCGTTTATGGCTTTTAACCTCTGGTCAATCATTGCTTCAATCTTTTGCACATACGGTTTAAAGATTTCACCGTGTTTTAACATACTATACATAGTAGAAAACTCCTTCAATAAATAATTATTGAATCACATATTCTTCAACTTCTTGTCGCATACGTCCATAATCCTCATCCGTAAGTCGAACAGATAGTTTCCACCCATCCTCTTGCTCCTCGGTTTCAAGGACCTCTCCTACCCGATGAAACTTAGACATGATACCCGCTTGTTGATAAGGAAGAAAAAAATGATAGGTTTTGGAATGGGAAAAAAGCTCTGACTCCAATCGGCTAACTAATGAATCGACCCCATATCCTGATACCCCTGAAGCAAAAACAGCCTCACGTTCCAATGTTGGTACAGAAGGAAGCAAGTCCGACTTGTTATAGACCTTGAGGACCGGTTGCTCAAGCACCCCTAAATCCTTTAAGACCTTTTCGACCGTTCTCATTTGTTCATCACAATCATCACTTGAAGAATCAATAACATGCAATAGTAAGTCCGAATGTAGTGCCTCTTCTAAAGTACTACGGAAAGCATCCACTAGCTTATGAGGGAGGTTTTGGATAAATCCTACTGTATCGGTTAACAAGAACTCCCAGCCATTCGGAAGAATCATTTTTCTCGTAGTGGTATCTAATGTTTTAAACAGCTTATTCTCCGCTTCTACCTGTTCCTCGGTCTCATTATTAAGTTGTTTAAATAAAGCATTGAAAAGAGTTGATTTCCCTGCATTCGTGTACCCAACAAGTGACACGCTAGGGATACCTGTTTTTTCACGTTGCTTTCTATGAAGTTCCCTTGTCCGTTTTACCTCTTTAAGATGGTTTTGAATTTCTTCGATTCTACGTCGAATATGTCTTCGATCTAACTCAAGTTTTTGTTCTCCTGCTCCTCTAGAACCAATCCCCCCACCTTGACGACTAAGTTCTTGACCTTTTCCAGTCAGTCTTGGGAGCTTGTATTGGAGGCGGGCCAATTCTACCTGTAGAATTCCTTCTCTACTTCTTGCCCGCATAGCAAAAATGTCGAGAATTAATGTAGTTCGATCAATGATTTTTATATCTAGAATATTTTCAAGGTTCCTCTGTTGGATGGGAGAAAGTTCCCCATCGAAGAGAATAAGGTCTGGATTAAGCTCCTCGATGGCAGCCTTTAACTCTTCTACTTTTCCTTTCCCTATATATGTAACGGTATCTGCTCGTTGTCGCTTTTGGGTCAACGTAGCCACTACGTCTGCACCAGCTGTATCTGCCAGATTTTCTAACTCCTTTAAAGAAGAATAGAAGAAATCATCCTTCATCTGATTTAGCTGCAGCCCAACGATCACCGCACGTTCTCGCGTTTGATTCACGTCCATTAACGTCCCTCCGGCTCTTCCACCAATTAGTGAATTGCTTATTAATTATAATGTCCTAGTCTTCCCACTTCAACGTAAATCAGGAAAAGGAGCCAAAACTAATGTTCTGGCTCCTTTTACTTACCAATTTTTTGCCAACGAATCGATCTGTAGATCATCTGCACCAATACTAATCAGTTCATCACGGGTAGGAGAAGGATTTTGAATTAACCGGACCGCTTGGTAACGAATAGATTTCTCTATTATATTTCGAACATGCCTTGCGTTACTAAAGCGCCTATGTGGGTGAAACATCTGGTTCTGTAAATGCTTACGAAGCTTCTGTCTCGCATGTGCAGAGAGTTGGTACTCCCTCTCATCTAACATCATCTCAGCAATGAGCATTAATTCCTCTAAATTATAATCAGGAAAATCTACTTGAATAGGAAACCTCGATGGCAGCCCGGGATTTGAATTCAAGAATTCATCCATTTCCTTGGAATAGCCAGCTAGAATCAACACAAAGTCATTTTTGTGATCCTCGAGTCCCTTAACCAAGGTATCAATCGCTTCACGACCAAAATCCTTTTCCCCACCCCGTGCTAAGGAGTAGGCCTCATCAATAAAAAGAATTCCACCAAGTGCTTTGCGAATATGCTCTCGTGTTTTCTGAGCCGTATGCCCAATATA
>DATFAS010000141.1:0-9030 GCA_035254305.1 Bacillota bacterium | reverse complement strand
GTTCGACTGGGAATAAGGCTTAGAGTACCTTACCAATTAACTACCTCCTGTTATCGTGGGGAAGAACTTGCATGCGGGACCTGTGATAGCTGCCAGTTGAGATTAAAAGGATTTGCTGAAGCGGGAAGTACCGACCCTATTGCTTACGCAAAATAAGAGTAGAGTCTAAGAAATAGTTCCTTAAACAATATGGAATTATTTCTTTTTTTATTTAATTGCCAAAAGAAACCAATCCCATTAAACTAATCATAATGAGAAAAAGGATCTATACATATGATAAAGGAGAAGATTATGCCTCATACCAATCACACAGAAAAACATTTTATGGCTCCTGATGTTATTCGAGATATTGTCATTGGAATGGCAGATGGCTTAACAGTTCCTTTTGCACTTGCTGCAGGGCTTTCTGGGACTGTATCTAATACAGAACTTGTTGTCGTTGCCGGGTTAGCTGAAATTGCTGCAGGGTCTATTGCTATGGGGCTTGGAGGATACTTAGCCGCACGAACAGATCGAGAACATTACCTCTCGGAGCTTGATCGTGAACGTAGAGAGATTGTAGAATTACCTGATCATGAACGTGCAGAGGTCATGGAAGTTCTAACGGAGTGGGGGATGGGAGAGAAAGAAGCTAATCTCGCTACAGATGCTATCACGAAGAACCCGGATAAATGGATCGATTTTATGATGAAATTTGAATTGGGATTAGAAGAACCTGAACCTAAAAGGGCACGTAACAGTTCTCTGACGATTGGGATTTCTTATATCATTGGTGGATTCATCCCGCTTTTTCCTTATATGATTATTCATAATCCGAACTCTGCTCTTCTAACCTCGGTAGTCCTTACCCTTATGGCTTTATTTATTTTTGGTTTTGTCAAGGGGAGGTTTACCGGTAGTAACAGCTGGAAAAGTGCATGGCAGACGACCTTGGTTGGTGGTTTAGCTGCATCTGTGGCTTTCTTAGTGGCTCGTTTCATTTCATGATTTCATAATCGGTAGTCCCTTGGGTATACTAAGCAAAAAATAAGGGAGCTGCTGCCATGGGAATCAAACTTGTTGCTATACGCAAAGATGAATTGGGAAATATTACACAGTTTCTCACAGATAAAGACCAGGTTGTATCGTTTGCAGAAGCGAAGGAATTTGCGCAAACGGGTATGCTCGATAGTTTAACTGATATCGATCACGATGGGACTTGGAAAATTGAAACATCTACTCAACAGATGGAAGGTTCGAATTTAGGGGACCTCCCAGAATTTTAAATTCATTTTCACTATTAACCCAATGCTTACGCATTAAAAGCATTGGGATTTTTCTATTTGTTTGGTAAAATATAAGGATAGTTTTTTTAAGTGAGAGGAAGGGCTAGATATGTTGAAAATCGGATCCCATGTTTCATTTTCTAAAAAAGGATTATTAAATGCCACGGAGGAAGCTTTAAGCTATGGTTCAACCTCCTTCATGGTCTATACAGGTGCCCCGCAGAATACTCGGCGCAAGCCTATGGAGGATCTCTATGTCCCTGAGGGGTTAGCGTTAATGGAGCAGCATGGAATCAGTGATATTGTTGTCCATGCACCCTACATTATTAATCTTGGTTCCTATAAAGAAAATACGTTTGAATTAGCGGTTAACTTCTTACGAGAAGAGATTAAACGAACTGCCTATATGGGAGTGAAATATATTGTTCTTCATCCAGGAGCTTACACGGATAAGGACGCCGAGTATGGAATCAATCGGATTGCTGAAGGATTAAATGAGGTTCTAGAAGCTGATCAATCCGTCCAAATAGCGCTTGAAACCATGGCGGGAAAAGGGACTGAAATCGGTCGTTCTTTCGAGGAATTGGCTGCTATCATAGATAAAGTGGAGCACAACGAGAAGCTGGTTGTTTGTTTTGATACCTGTCATACACATGATGCAGGATATGATATTGTTCATCATTTTGATGATGTGATGGAGGAATTCGATCGAATCGTGGGTTTAGAACGAATAGCTCTCTTTCATATCAATGATAGTAAGAATTTCCGTGGAGCAGCGAAGGATCGGCATGCACCGGTTGGATCAGGCTTGATTGGTTATCAAGCATTAAAAAATATTGTGCATCATGAGGCTTCACGTGATAAGCCTGTTATTCTAGAAACCCCATGGATTGGGAAGGAAAATGAACGACCTATGTATGAGGTTGAAATTGCACTCCTTAGTAATAATGTAGAAAACCGTATGGGTAGTGAATTCTTAGAAGACGTAGAGAGAGTCGGACACTTTTTTAAGAAGCAGGATTTTCATCCGATTAATACCATTGGACAGATGTGGACGGATCTACAGGATAAGAAGAAGAAAAAGGAAGACAAAAGGGAACCATTAGAGAAGCTATATGATCTTGTGGAGGAAAATCGTATCCTACCTGAACTAAATGAAGAGCAAAGAAACGGGAGAATTATTGGTTGGCTAGCAGAGGCTCATCTAAATCAATAAGTGAAAGAGGATTCATATCGTTATTACCTATATGAATCCTCGAATTTATAAAGCTAGAATACGATCGTTTTGTTTCCGTGTACAAGAATACGATCGGAGATATGCCAAGAAACAGCACGTGCAAGGGCAATTCGTTCAGCTTGTCTTCCTGTTATTTTAAGCTGTTCAGCGGAATAACGGTGACTTACCCTTTGAATATCCTGTTCAATAATCGGTCCTTCATCTAAATCATCTGTCACGTAATGGGCAGTTGCTCCAATAAGTTTTACCCCGCGTTCGAATGCTCTTTTGTATGGGTTGGCACCGATGAAAGCAGGTAAAAAGGAATGATGAATATTAATAATCCGATGTGGGTAATGGGAGACAAATTCGGATGAAAGTATCTGCATGTAACGTGCTAATACGATAAAATCAACTTTATCCTTCATAATCTCTAATATTTTCTGCTCAGATTCCTTCTTGGTTTGAGGTGTTGCAGGAACATAGTAGAATGGAATTCCGTAGGATTCAACTGTTTCCTTAGAATCCAGATGATTACTAATAACCATAGGGATATCTATGAATAATTCTTTTGCCTTGTATCTCCAAAGCAGCTCCATTAAACAATGATCTTCTTTAGATACCAGGATGGCCATTCGTTTGATTTTTTTCTGACTAGCTAGCTTCCAATCCATTCCGAAATCATTAGCAATTTCCACAAAATTCTTTTCAATCTGTAAGTACGTAGTATCAAAATTTTCAAGATCAAACTCGACGCGCATGAAAAACATACCGCCTTCTGGATCTGTAGAATATTGGTCGGATTGAACAATATTTGCTCCAAACTCTAATAGGAAATGGGAAACAGCTGCAACAATACCCGGTCGGTCATTACAAGAAATAAGCAGCGTAGCCCTGTTTAGTTCATTACTTCTTAACACATCAATTCCTCCAATTCAAGTCCCATGTGACCAAGGTTATTTCTCTAATTCTTTCAATTTAAACATTATAGTCTATTCATGAGATTTTACAAACCCTAATTCTCCATAAAGAATAATTCTTGCCAGTAAACACATTATGTTCTAATGTGTATATATAGATTGAAGTTCCAATTATTAACAAATGTACTTTGGTGAGGGGGAGAAAGACCTGTACGCAAAATATATCATGGAATTAAAGCATGATGATGGTCAAGTAGAAAGAATGGAATTCATACTGACAAATGCGAAGCTAACCTTATTTGAAGTTCTTCTTGCAGAGGGCTGGGAGATCATTGAAACCATTGAGGAACAACTTTAACCCCCTGTAAGAGAAGGGGGCTTTTTTCATGGGTTACTTTTTTCAATTTCGATTCGCTTTACCCGGTGGTGATCCATATTAAGAATAGTGATCAGAACTTCCTCGTCCATAAATTCTGTCCCTTCCTTAAGCTCAGGTGCGTGGGTATAAACCCAACCGCCAATCGTGTCCACTTCCGTATCATCCAAATGGCTTTGTAACAGTCGATTGATATCTGTCACTAGGACTTTACCATCTACGATATAATGATTATTATCTACTTTCGTTACCAGCGGTTCTTCTTCAAAATCAAATTCGTCACGAATTTCTCCTACAATTTCTTCCAAAATATCTTCGACAGTCACTAATCCAGCTGTTCCTCCATATTCGTCAATCAAGACACTCATTTGTGTTTCTTGTTTCTGCATTTTCTTAAGTAAATCTCGAATCGGAATGGTTTCAGATACGGTCAAAGCAGGTCGAATAAATGGTTGAATAGATTCAATCTTGTGATCGAGCATTGCATGAAATAATTCTTTGGTATGAACAATTCCAATGATTTGATCCTTATCTCCTCTTAGCGCAATTGGAAAACGAGTATATTTCTCTTTCATGATGGTCTCCATATTTTCTTCCATAGTTGAGTCCGTATCAAACACAGAGATCTCAAGACGAGGGACCATAATTTCCTTTGCCAAACGATCATCAAATTGGAAAATATTATTCATATAATGGAGCTCTTCTTTATTGATTTGGCCACTTGTATAGCTTTCATTAAGGATCGAACGGATTTCTTCTTCTGTATGGGTGATTTCAAGCTCACTAGCTGGTTTAAGCCCAAGGATAGCAGTGACCCTGCGTGACGCTCCGTTCAACAGCCAGATAAATGGGAACATCACTTTGTAGAATAGGATAATGGGTTGTGCTGTCCAGATACTCACCCATTCGGCTTTGTGTATTGCCACCGTCTTTGGAGCTAGTTCCCCCATTACGACATGTAGAAAGGTAATCAGGCTAAACGCAAGTAGTAAAGAAACCAGTAAGGAGATATTAGGAGGCACGTTTAACCACGCAAATAGGGGGAGGAGTAAGTGTTGAATCGTTGGTTCCCCTATCCACCCTAAAGCTAAAGCGGTAATTGTGATTCCTAATTGGCATGCAGAAAGATAACCATCTAGGTTACTGATTACTTTTAATGCAGCTAATGATTTCTTCTCTCCAGTTGTTGCTAGCTGTTGAATTCTAGTCGGCCTCACTCGAACAATCGAAAATTCTGCCGCAACGAAGAAGGCTGTTGTTAAGATAAGAATAGCGATTAGCATTAAATTAAAAAAGTCCAACATGACACCTCCTCAAGAGAGTTTGCTCTTGTGGTGGGAATATTGATATTTAGTATTTCCTTTTTTAAAAGTTAGATACTATTGAAGGAAAAAGCATGTCCAGGTGGAAAAGTAGGCAAAAACACATCCTTACTTAAAGGATGTGCCTTGTGTTTTTAGTTTTATCTGGGCGAGATTGGACGAGGGGGTCTCGTTCCAAAGGGGTATTCGTAGTTTAAGGGTTCATCAAACTCAACATAGTCAAGATTTACCATAAGGAGTAAAGTTCTTTTTCCAGATTGAGGATCACTGATGATAATATGATCTCGACCAGCAGCCTCAATTACGCCACGATAAATTTTGGCATTCCATTGGCTATTGTTTTCATAAGTAAAGTAGAACGTACCAACCTTCCCTTTATTAAGGCGAAGAATGTTTTCAATGTATGATTGTTCAATCGGTAACATTCCAGGGATCTCTGATGCTATGCCTTGTTGCATAGGGACCCCGGGGATTGTTGCTCCGCTTGGCTGGGGGGGAAAAACAGGTTGTGTTTGTTGTGTTGGTTGTGTAAAAGGCATGGTGCCATAGCCATATATACCATAGGGGGATGTAGGCTGTTGTTGGCGGAAAAATGCAAAATTTGGATCATAACTGTTCATTCATGTCACTCCTTACAATAATCTTCGATGAACCAATGGATAGTGGGCGAATCTCATTTTTCATCACATTATAAGATATTTAGGCTGAAAGATTTGGTGACTTGCCCAGTCAAATTTTTTTTGCAAGAAAAATGAAACTCCTATCGTTTGCTTTCGTATAAATTGTAGAGAGAGAGTCAAACGAACAAGTTTGACTGAATGCTATCGTCTTGATTATAATAATTACAATCTTTGAATGGAGTGAATGAAATGTTTTTTACCCCTTGGACAATTTTAATCTTGCTCGCCTTTGGTCTTAGTCTATGGGCTCAATTCAGGGTGAAGGGAACCTTCAATAAGTATTCTGAAGTGCCGACTTCGTCAGGCTTAACAGGTGCTGAAGCTGCGCGTCGAATGCTCGATATGAATGGGTTACACCATATACCGATTGAGCCGGTTGCCGGAGCATTAACGGATCATTATGATCCCATTTCTAAGGTCGTTCGCTTATCAGAACCCGTGTATTATGGAAATTCCATTGCTTCATTATCCGTTGCCTGTCACGAGATTGGCCATGCTATTCAGGATAAAGTTCATTATCCCATGCTTGTAGCCCGTCACCGTATGTTCCCAGTTGTGAATTTTTCTTCTGGGATTGCCCCTCTTCTACTCATGGGCGGCTTTTTTTTCAAAATGTCAGGGTTAATTCTTATTGGGATTATCGCTTTTAGTGCGGCTGTTGCATTTCAGGTTGTTACTTTGCCAGTAGAATTTAACGCAAGTAGTCGAGCCAAAGATTTTATGGTGAAAGCAGGCTTTATTCGTAATAATGAGGAACGGGGAGCCAGCAAAGTACTTGGTGCTGCTGCTTTGACCTATGTTGCAGCCGCTTTGATTTCTGTTCTTCAACTACTAGAATATGTTTGGATTTTTAATCGAGAAGAAGATTAATAAATGGTTTATTAATGGTCTCCGTGTTTCATGGAGGCCATTTTTACGTATATTATAAGAAAATGAGGCTCAGGGAGGGTTAAAAGCAGATGAAGGTGGATATTAGACCGATCCCAACCTACACTTGGTGGGGGAAAGAGCTTGGTACAATTGGAAATATGACCTTAAAGGGAGAAGTCAAATATTGGGGAGAGTTAACGTTCCCAAAAGAAAGAATGTCGTTGGACAGCTTGGACGTAGAGGTGTTTCTGGGTAGATGTCCTGTAGGTGGTCTTTTTGATTCTACTCAACAATACCTTATTGAAGCTGAAGGCTATTATATTGAAATAAAGAGAACGATGGATCAGTATGTATGGGTGTGGATTACGGCAAAATCACCAAGAGGTTATTATTATGCTTATTTGACCTGGCTTCAGTTAATGGAGCAAGTACTTTACGAGGGGGCTATTCTTGATAACCCTTTAATAGAAATTCGTGGAGTGGTTGAGGGCTATTATGGAAAACCATGGAATGTAGATGAAAGGTTACGGGCCTTTGAAATTCTTTCTTATCAAAAAATGAATACATACATTTATGCTCCCAAACAGGATCGTTATCACCGCGATTTATGGGCCGTTTCCTATCCACAAGAGGAAGCAGAGAATTTGACCCGATTAATTCATGGGTGTCAAAAGCATTTTCTTGATTTTGTTTTTGCGGTTAGTCCAGGGCTTTCAATTCGTTATTCCTCGGTTGAGAGCATAAACCAATTAATGGGGAAATATAGACAAGTATACCAGCTTGGCGTTAAATTCTTCGGGTTATTTTTAGATGACATTGCTTTATCACTTTATGATGAAGGGGATAAGAGGCAATTTGGAGAGCTGGTAAAAGCGCAAATTTTCTTGATCCATACTGTTTATGCTCAGTTAAAAGAGATGGATTCAGAAATCCGCTTCATGGTATGTCCGACCCAGTATTATGGGGAGGGAAACGAAGAATATATTCGGGCGCTTGGGAGAGCTCTTCCAAAGGAAGTTGATTTGATATGGACAGGAAGGAGAATTTGTTCACCAGAAATAACGGCTAGGGAAGCATGTGTTTTCTATGAATCAACACGTCATCAGGCACTTTATTGGGATAATTATCCTGTAAATGATGCCAACATGGTAGATGAAATGCATATCGGTCCATTAGTCAATCGAGATCCCTTCCTTTTTCTTTATGCGAAAGGATTAATAGCAAATGTGATGGAGTATGCAGAAGCTAGTTTAATTCCGCTTATTACAGTAGCTCATTATCTTTGGAATTCTGAAGCCTATCATGCACAAACAAGCTTTTCTTATGCAGTTCGTAAAATTGTAGGTGAAAAAGACGAGGCTGCTTTTATGCTCTTAAGTGACTGTATCAATCAGTCAAGTATATCTCCTTTACCTGGAAATGAATTTATGATGAAGTGGTTTACTTTTCATCAATCATGGGATCAGGTGCAAACCCAGCAACAATTCCAAACACTTCTTATCGATTATAAAGACAAGGCCAAATCCCTTTTGCAAATGGAAAACATTCGTTTACAAAAGGAATTACGACCTTGGTTTGAGCAGGCTATACAGGATTTTGATTTCTTGCTGAAAATCCTTACCTTAACTGAGATAACTGATACAGCTTTAAGATTAGAGGCTGTGCAAGAACTGAGAGATTGGGCTGCATCTAGGTGCAATAAGCAAAAGAAAGTGTTAGGTTTCTTTCCACAGTTAATAGTGAGTGAGATATTGGAAAAAGAATCGTTATAGCTTTATTTTCAAGTGTTGCTTATAGGGAGTAAAATCAATCTGTTTTTCTTTTAGATGCGCAACAAGCCATTTATGATCACGGGCTGGTGTGGCGATAATGTAGCCCTGGATTACAAGTTCTTGATTCATTTGGGTAGCACCCTTATCTAGAGCAAGTTTACCGATCTTTGCCGCGATGCTTCGCTTCGCCACATCTCGAAATAACTCTGGGACGGGCTTCACCAGTTCATCAAGAAGGATTCTCGTTTCCTCTGTCCAAAAGGATCTTGTTTGCTTAATATAATGTTCCTGCCAATCTAAATCTGATTTACCATCTTGTTTTGGCATGGATTTAAGAAATTTACGAAACATAAAGTAGCCGCCAATGGCCATGAGTGTAACAAGTACAACCGTCCAAACGACGATAAAGGAACCAAATAGTTCAGACAACTTCTTCACTTAACTCCCTTCAGGTAGAATCTTTTTCTATGTATAATGACATATTGCTAGTTTACAACAATGGATGGGAAAAAAGAAATAACCCCATCTGGGGCTAGATGGGGTTTGTTCGCCTTCTTCAGAATCTGAAGTCGAACATTCTTCACAGATGTTTAGTTCAGTTCGCTCAAC
>DATFAS010000140.1:0-12210 GCA_035254305.1 Bacillota bacterium | reverse complement strand
AAATGGTACAGAAGGCTATTAAAGAAATTCGGGAAAGAATCATAAAGTAAGAGATTGCCTGCCACTGTGCAGGTTTTTCTATTTCTAAAAGAGAATTCATCAGTAGCGATTATTAAGGAGTAGAGGGATCGAGTGCTGCTGAGTATAAGAGAAAAATAGAAAAACCACCGAATTTTCAAGGTGGTTTCAATTTATAGAAGGTAATGGATTATTTTTTCTGCATGATAAATATCCATAAGAATGTTAGAGCCTGTTTGAGTTCCTCCGATAGGGACCCGAGCAACTTCTCATCTACTCCTCTTTTATAAACACCCTGTCCTTCAAGGATGGCAAATCCATTCTCTTCTGCAAGTCGAGCAAATTCCCAAGGCATCATGGTATTGCAGACAACCTTTTCACCATATAATCTTTTATAGCTATGCTGTCTGGGTGCAGCGGTAGGTCCTAAAACACCAAGACATAAAATACCATCTTTTTGGAGAACTCTTTTTAGTTCGCAGAGAGCAGCTAATGGGGATTGTACCCATTCTAAGCAATTGATTGAAAGGATACCAGAGAAGGCTTCAGGACCAAATGGCATAGAGATAATGTCCCCTTGATGAAATTCAATGTTTATATCAGGCGTTATTCTTTCTTTGGCTTTCGTAACCATTTCCTCAGAAAGATCCATCCCCATTACATGAAAACCTAATTTGCCAAGCATCATTGTTCCATAGCCATCTCCACAGCCGGCATCTAGAATCATACCAGATGCTGGATTAATATACTTACTGAAAAGTGGAATGATGGTTTTTCTACTGCCTGATTCCCACATCTCTTCGCTATTTTGGTTCCATTGCTGTGACATGCTGTTCCATTGAAGTTGACTACTTTTATGCCAATCAAATCCCATTTATGTACCCACCCTTCGATTTACTTTCATTTATTAATTCACCTTAATACCAAAAAAATCCTTTCATGATCATATAAGCAAAATATGCAAATTAATTGATTGAACCCTAGATCCTTCATGATAACGTATAATAGTCCACATGTTTGTTTAGAGAATAATAGACCTTTGCTGATATAGAACAGATTGAATTATAATGAAGGAAGAAACTTAGAAGATAGGTGTGGCAGAGATGATTGATATTAATTTAATTTCGCAAAAAGCAAAAGAGTGGGCAAGGGAAGCCGGATTGTTAAGTATTCAGCGAAGAAAGAGTCCGTTAGAATTAACGTTCAAAAGTTCTCCATCAGACCTTGTTACAGCTGTCGATAAGGAAATTGAGGAATTTCTGGTACAAAAAATCCTTAAACATTTCCCAGATCATGGGATTGTGGGAGAAGAAGGGACATTTGATAAAGATCCTAAACAATTTGACACCCTTTGGATTATTGATCCGATTGATGGGACCACGAATTTCGTTCATCAGCAAATAAACTATGTGGTTTCTATTGCCATTGTTCATAAAGGTGAAGGAATGGTGGGGGTAATTTATGACCCAACACGTAATGAGATGTTTCATGGAATTAAAGGGAAAGGGGCTTATTTAAATCAAGATCAATTGTGTTTGGATGATCCGGTACGATTAAGAGAGGCTGTGCTTTGTACCAGCTTTTTTTGGAATCACCGACTAGAAGAGTATGGTTTAGATAAGGTGGCGTATGAATTACCTCGCAATTGTAGGGGAATTCGTGTATTTGGCTGTGCTGCATTGGAAATGGCCTATGTGGCAGCGGGGAGAATTGATGCATATCTTAGCCTCTTTTTAAATCCTTGGGATTTTGCTGCTGGCAAGATTATTGTAGAAGAGGCAGGAGGGAGAGCTTCTACAATCACGGGAGAGGAGTTAACCTTCGAACAGGTAAATACCGTTGTAGTTAGCAATTCGAGCCTCTACCCGGAACTATTTTCCTTCCTTCGACGATAGCAAAAAGCCTTGCATAATAGCTTAAAATACCGGATAATGGTTACGCGTTGTTTTGTGGGGAAACCAACGGAAAAAAGATCCACGCCATAGGTTTGACTTTTTCCTTGCATCCCCTCAAGAATAAAGGAGGGACGATTTAATTGGCACAAGTAGAGCATAATCATGATAAATATAAGGGAATTCGTTTTGATACACAGGATGAATCAGTCATAATGGCTGACATACTTGAAACCATTCCGTACGAATATATTGGGAAATGGACAGAAGTTGTCATTCCGACGAATGAATTTACTTCTGTATGTCCTTGGTCCGGCCTTCCGGATTTTGCAGACATAAAAATTACCTTAGTTCCGAATCAATTATTAGTGGAAATGAAATCATTAAAATATTATTTAACCAGCTATCGCAATGTTGGGATCTATCAAGAACATGCAACGAACCGTATCCTAGAAGATTTAGTAAAATTGTGTGATCCTCTTTATATGAAGATTGAAGCCAATTGGAATGCAAGAGGCGGGCTTGGCACACTTGTGGTTGTGGAATATAAGAAAGAAGGATAGCACATATGTGGCAGATGTCCTTTCTGCAAACGAAAGATTTACTTAGAAGTTTTGGGATTTTAATTTATACAGGCGATGCTATTGGGGATTGTCTCCTGATGGAAGATGAAATAAAGGAGCTTCATGAGGCAGGTCTGATTGATTCGGATATTTTCCGAGCTGCTCTTATGGCAATTCGACAAAGAACTGCGGAACTAAAAGAAAACTTAAGTATTTAGGTCATAAGGTGCATTTTTGCACCTTTTCCGTTTTATATGAAACTTTTAATGGAGTTCAGAAGTAAATATCATTTAGAGAGAAAGAAATGTCGACCGATAATGGAGGAGAGACATGGTTAGGAAAAAAAGGCGGAAAATCAAGAAATGGATCCTTGGCATAGCCGCTGTTTTTCTGGTACTTAGTATGGCGGGTTGTACAGCAGCAATGTCTGTCGGGAGTCAATTAATTGATAAAGGCAAGGTAAAGAACCAAAGTGAAAGCTCGGTGATCTTCGATAAGGATGGGAAGGAAATCACGAAATTATACGCAGATGTAAATCGTGAGTATGTTGATTTCTCGAAGATTCCTGATATTGTAAAAAAAGCCTTTGTGGACACAGAGGATGAACGGTTCTACCAACATAATGGTGTTGATTTCCTAGGTATTGCCCGTGCAGTTTATAAGGATATTCGTGCAGGCGGAGCTGTAGAAGGAGCCAGTACCATTACCCAGCAGTTAGCCAAGAACGTCTATTTAACGAATACGAAATCCATATGGCGAAAGACAGAGGAAGCGCTAATTGCCATTAACCTAGAACGAAATTATTCAAAGGATCAAATATTGGAGTTCTATTTGAATGAAATCTACTTTGGTCATGGTGCATATGGGGTACAGGCGGCATCTAAATTCTACTTTGGTAAAGATGTCTCACAATTGAATTTAGCAGAAGCAGCAACGCTGGCTGGAATGCCAAAAGCACCAAATACGTATGCACCAATACCAAATTATGATAAGTCTGTAGAAAGAAGAAAAACTGTTCTTACTCTGATGGTTCGTAATGGAACGATCACTCAGCAACAGGCTGATACGGCTACAAAGGAACAATTGAAGCTGGCGAATAATACGAAAAACAATGATGATGTTGTTCAGACCTATATTGATTATGCACTGCAAGAAGCAGAGGATAAATATGGATTAACGGAAGATCAAATTTACAGAGGGGGATACGAGATCTACACGGCTCTCGACATGAAGGCTCAGAAGGCGATGGCCGATGCCTTCAATAACCCTAAGCTATTCCCAGATAGTAAATCAAAAGACCCTGTTCAAGCGGCGATGGTAATTATTGATCCGCATACTGGTGGAATTGTTGCTATGACAGGTGGTAGGGACTATGTTCCAAAAGGGTTGAACCGTGTGGAGTCTAAAAGAAATCCTGGATCAACCTTTAAACCACTTGCTGTTTATGGGCCTGCCCTTGAGGAAGGCTGGCATTCGTCTGATTTGTTAAAAGATGAGAAGATGACCTTCCCAGGAGGATATTCACCAAGCAACTGGTATGGGGATGGATATACGGGTCAGGTATCCATGTCAGAGGCTCTTAAACGATCAAAGAACGTACCGGCAGTTTGGCTTCTTAATGAGTTAGGGATGGACACTAGCTTCCGTTATTTGAGTAAATTCGGGATCCCATATGATAAGAAAACCGACCGAAAGCTTGGGATTGCACTTGGTGATATTGATGTTACCCCGTTAAATATGGCAAAGGGATATAGTGCCTTTGATAATAAAGGTATTATTCTTGAACCACATGTCATTACCAAGATTAAGGATAATGGCGGCAATGTTAAGGAGGCAGATGTTAATTCAAACACTGCCGTAAGTGAACAAACAGCCAATACGATGACAAGCATGCTTATAGGTGTTGTTAATGATGGTACTGGAAAGCAAGCACAGATGAATCGTCCGGTAGCCGGAAAAACAGGAACGACTCAAATGCCTGGAACAAATGGAAATCGTGATGCTTGGTTTGTAGGGTATACGCCAGAATATGTAGCAGCTGTCTGGATGGGATATGATAAGTCGGATGCCTCCACAAACTACTTAAGACAAGGTAGTGAGGTTCCTGCTCATTTCTTTAGTGTAGTGATGACAGAGGCTCTAAGGGGCCGAGAAGTAAAGCCATTCCCTAAACAAGAGCAAATAGAGGATACACCTACGCCTCAGGTGCAAACGCCGACTGTCCAAGACTTAAAGGCTGAGCAGTTACAGGATTCTATTCATTTCAAATGGACAGTAGCGGATGATAATCATTTCACTTATCGGATTTACCGTTATGCAGATGATCCGAATAAAAAACAAGTCATCGGTGAAACGCAAAAAGGAGAATGGATTGATCTTGTGCCGAAATTGGATCAAGCTCTACACTATTATGTAGTAGCATTTGATTCGACTACGAAACAAGAAGGGCCATCTTCTAATGTCATTGAAGTCCGACCTAAAACCCTACAAGCACCAGATGTAAAATCACCAACGACAGGCAATACTGGAAAGGCTGGTCAAGGTGGTACACAGCCTGGAACGAAGAAGGACGGCAAAACTGAGCAACAACAACCAACACCACCAACTCAAGACAGTGGTACAACGACCAAGCCGATCCAACCACCAACACCGGGAAAGACAGATAATAATAAAGGAAGTAAAATTGAGCCACCAACCACAGAGGGGAATACGAAACAACAAGTTGATACAGTAAATAATGGTGGTTAGTATTCATCCAATAATTGTCGTGAAATAATATTCAAAAAACAATCGATTTTTCTACCTTGCTTATAATATAATGTAAGAAAACGAATGGGAGGGAACGGATATGTCAATCCGTGTTGATCAGGATATAACAAATTATTTTCAAGAGAAAATCCGTAAGGCCAAAATAACCTTTGAACGCACGATCGATTGTAAACATACGGAATTTGATGATCTTTACCCTTACATGAGTGAGCATCCACAGTTTTTCTGGTATAAACGATATGTAGCTTGGCAGGAGCTGCTCACAATTGCAAACATTGCTGAAGAATTAGGTCTAAGTTGGAAAGATGATTTCACAGAAGATCAGCAAATCTATATTAAAGGCAAGATGCTAGAAGCAAAGGTACTTGATAATTGGTTTGAGGAAGAATAAGATGTATGATAGTGGGGTATCTCCTAAGAGATGCCCCCTTTTATTTTTTTCTGTTTGAATGGGAAAGGTGATGAATAATGGCAAAAATGAGATTAGATAAGCTACTTGGAAATATGGGATATGGAACAAGGAAGGATATTAAGAAATTTGCTAAAGACGGCCTAATTCTAGTGGACGGGAAGATTGTAAAAGATTCCAGCACCCATGTGGATCCTGAATCAAACCAGATTGTTATCGATGGGGAGGAAGTCATCTATCGTGAATTTGTCTATTTGATGATGAATAAACCTAATGGATATTTGTCTGCGACTGAGGACAATTTTGATAAGACAGTTATTGACTTACTAGATGATATTTACTTACCTTTTGATGTTTTTCCAGTAGGAAGACTAGACAAGGACACAGAGGGGCTGCTCGTTCTAACGAACGATGGGAAGATGGCCCATGAACTCTTATCCCCCAAAAAACATGTACCTAAGCAGTATTTTGCAGAGATTGAGGGACAGGTAACACAAGAGGATATAGAGACATTCCAGCAAGGGGTAACATTAGAGGATGGCTATCAGACCTTACCAGCTCAATTGGAGATTGTGAATTGTGCCTCCCAATCCCAAATTAAGCTTGTGATCTATGAGGGGAAATTCCATCAGGTGAAGCGAATGTTTCAAGCCGTAGGAAAAAAGGTGACTTATTTAAAGAGGATTAAAATGGGGAACCTGTTATTAGATGAAAGCCTATCCCTTGGGGAGTACCGAGAGTTAACTACAGAAGAGCTTTCACTGCTAAAAATGGCCGAATAAAGTCCGTCGTTGTGAAGGAAACTAGATTGTACGTGACCAAAAAATCTGTGAGGGACGATTCGTGAAAAAAGTCATTTTTCTAATGATAGATTCACTTATGCCAGATGTACTGGAGTCTTGCATAAGCAAGGGGTTGGTCCCTGCCTTAAAATTTTTTAAGGAGCAGGGCTTTTATTGGGATGAATGTACAACTGTCTTTCCAACCATGACAGCTTCGGTAGATTGCTCGTTGATTACTGGTGAATATCCGGATAAACATAAGATCCCCGCTCTCATCTGGTACCATCCTCAGGAACAACGGTTAATTAATTACACGAATGGGGCTTTGCCTGTAATTAAGTTGGGCCTCGGTACTTGTGCACATGATGTGATTCAAGAGTTAAACGATGTTCATTTAAGTAAAAATGTCAAAAGTATCTACGAGGAATTAGCAGACCGTGAGAAGACTTCTGGTTCCATCAATTTGATTGCCCGCCGGTCCACCAAACGATATCCTGTGAAATTACCTTTCCTACTGAGGCTTGCTACTCGATTTCGTGATTTTGAGGAGATTAGTGGCCCAGATGTTTTTACGCTTGGTACGGTTTCTCGTTCTTCCTTTCAACCAAAGCTACCTTGGAATTGGGATGAAAGCATTTGGGGGCACTATGGTATTAATGATCGTTTTGCTGTTCGTTTTCTTAATCATTTAATCAAACATAGCATTTTACCTGATTTTACTATGGTATACCTACCAGATAATGACCATAAAGTACATATCCATCCTGAAAAGGCTTGTGAAATATTGGTAAAGGTTGATAAACAACTACAGAAAGTTTTAAATGAATTTGCCAAGTGGGAAGATGCGCTTCATCAATTTGTATTTATCATTACTGGAGATCACGGGCAAACAACTATAGGAAAAACTTCTGATCATAATATAGAACTTGAAGAATTGCTAAATAGTTTTAAGATAGCGAAATATGGTGAAAAGATCGAGCCTGATGATCAAATCGTTCTTGCAAATAACGAAAGAATGACATATATCTATCCATTAAAAGAACCTATTGAGGAAACGATTGTAGAGTATTTAGTGGTGGACCAACGAATTGATCTTATTGCTTGGAAAAAGGATGGAGGAGTTCATGTTCGTTCAGGAGTGAAAAATGGGATATTACGTTTTGCTCCAAATGGGGATTGGAAAGACATCTACGGTAGGGAATGGGACATCAATGGAAATCTTGAAATTTTAGACTTAGTTACTACAACAGACCAATTGATTCAGTTTGGTGAATATCCTGATTCCTTATCAAGGCTTTATGGTGCTCTATATTCCCAAGACGTACCTATGGTAGCCTGTACTGCTAAACCAAGCTATGAATTCAAATCATCCTATGCTCCAACACATCTCGGTGGAGGAAGCCATGGCTCTCTTCATAAGAGAGATTCAACAATACCCCTAATTATTGCAGGTGCAGATCTGGAACCTCCGCCATTTCAGCACCCGCGTTTGGTTGATTTGAAAAATTACATCTTACAGCTGTTAAGTTAATTCCAGGACTGAACGAAGTGGGAAATGATCAGAATATGGGAGTTCTACTACTTCATATTTCACTAATTTAAAATGATGAGATACAAAAATATAGTCGATTCTCCTTTTTAATGGAGTGACTGTACTCTGTGTTTCCATACCTGCAAGGGAGGCTAGATCCTGTAAGGTATTAAATTTAGGAGGGGTTGTCGTATTAAAGTCACCAAGAAGAATCGTGGGTTCATTAGAATCGGCTATCAATTTGTGAAGAATGTCCAATTGGACATTCCTTTCTTTTTTCCCCAGGGCTAGATGGGTATTATAACAATGAATATGAATACCATTTAAATCTATTATGGAATGAAAGACCCCACGTTGTTCACGGGTGCTAGGCAGACACAAATTTTGATGCTGAAGGATAGGAAATCGAGTGAAAATGGCATTTCCGTAGGACCCATCTAGGATGTTTAAGTTTGCCCCAAAGATGCCATTCATGTTTAAACTCTTTTGTAAATCGTTAAATTGCCATCCGAATTTTGAGTTGTTTTGAACTTCTTGAAGAGAAATAATATCAGCTTTGTTATCTAAGAAAAATTGGATGATCCTTGGGAAGGTTTTTCGAAAGATGAGATCTTTGCCACTGTGTATGTTGTAGCTATATAAACTAAACTGCATTTATTCCACCTCTTTTATCCCCAAATAGAAAAGGAAGCGGAAAAACCGCTTCCTCCTTTACTCCAAATGGATAAGTACTGATGAGCAATTTTCATTCCACGGATTTATAGTATGGCTTTTAAAGTAATTTATTATGTAACCAGAAAAGCTTTTATCCACATATACACAAGGGTGAGGTATTGGGTTATTAACATTTGTGAATAATTTCGGCAACGATAGTGAAACCAGTCTTTAGTTTTGTGGATAAATATTTTTTTCAAAAAATCTTCACAGGTTAATAACATTTTACTAACAAGTAAGTGTGGACATAACTTCCTTTTTTTGCTATCCTTTAGATATATCATTTCGGCTAGGGAGGTTTCAATGAATTGGTTTAAGAAAGAAATTGAATGCTTAAATGACATTGAGACACTTCAGGAGAAGAAGAAGCGGATTAAGGATTTGGTCATCAGTCCTGATTTGAATTGGAGCTCTAGAGCTGAACTATATAAACAAGTCCAGATGATTAATTCTAGAATTGAACAGCTATCTTATAGATCTTATTAAGAAACAAGGGAGCCCGAAGGCAATACTGCAGCGGTTCCCTTTTTTCTATCGATTTCTCAATAAAAAAGGGCTGATCCCTTAAAATCATTTTACTGATTCCGGGAACAGCCTCTTTGCTTTTAGATCTTCATGATTCCACCTGTACTTGCGGATGTAACAAGCTTAGAATAACGTGCAAGATAACCTGTCTTAATTTTAGGTTCAAATCCAGGCCAGGTTGCTTTACGCTTATTCATTTCTTCCTCAGAAATTTTCACTTCAAGGATATTTTCGTCCATATCAACTACAATAATATCGCCATCTTGAATAAAGGCAATCGGTCCACCCTCAGCAGCTTCAGGTGATACGTGACCAACACTTAGTCCTCGTGATGCCCCGGAGAAGCGTCCATCAGTAATTAGAGCTACTTTTGTTCCTAGACCCATACCCACGATTTGGGAGGTTGGTGCTAGCATCTCAGGCATTCCAGGTCCACCTTTAGGTCCTTCATAGCGGATTACTACAACATGTCCTTCTTTTACCTTTCCGGTTGCGATTGCTTCAAGTGCCTCATCCTGTGAATTACAAACAATAGCTGGTCCTTCATGACGACGGATACCTTCATCAACAGCACCAGATTTGATAACAGCTCCGTGCGGTGCTAAATTTCCGAAAAGAATGGATAATCCACCTTTTTCAGTATGCGGGTTTTCAAGAGGATGAATGACTTCTTTATTAAGAATTTCATGTCCAGCGATATTTTCTGCCAAAGTTTGACCTGTAACAGAAAGTGTGTCGAGGTGAAGAGCTCCCTCTTTTTTGCTTAATTCATTAAGGATAGCCGTTACGCCACCTGCATTATGAACATCTTCCATGTGATATTCGGAAGCAGGAGCAATTTTGGATAAATGCGGAACTCGCTGTGCTACTTCATTGATTCGTTCCATTGAATAATCAATGCCAGCTTCATTGGCGATAGCAAGCGTGTGGAGTACAGTATTCGTTGAACCGCCCATAGCCATATCAAGAGCAAAAGCATTATCAATGGATTTAATGGTCACAATATCACGTGGTTTAAGATCCATTTCAATTAGCTTCATGATTTGTTTTGCAGCACGTTTTACTAATTCTCTTCTTTCCTCAGAAATAGCAAGAATAGTTCCGTTACCTGGTAAAGCTAGTCCAAGTACTTCAGCTAAACAGTTCATGGAGTTAGCCGTAAACATACCAGAGCAAGATCCACAAGTAGGACAACCATATTTTTCAAGTTCGTCTAAACCTTCTTGGTCTAGTTGACCTGATTGGAAAGCTCCAACGCCTTCAAAAACAGAAGCAAGGGAAATGGACTTTCCTTCAGATGTTTTTCCGGCTTTCATAGGTCCACCCGTTACGAGGATGGTTGGTACATTCACACGTAAGGCAGCCATTAACATACCTGGCGTTACTTTATCACAGTTCGGAATACAGATTAGTCCGTCAAATTGATGTGCAGAAACGACAGTTTCAATGGAATCAGCGATCAACTCGCGACTTGGAAGGGAATAACGCATTCCGATATGTCCCATTGCGATTCCATCGTCTACACCAATAGTATTAAATTCGAAAGGAACTCCACCAGCTTCACGAATGGCTTCCTTCACGATTTTTCCGAATTCTTGTAAATGAACATGACCAGGAATAATGTCAAGGTAGGAGTTGGCGATTGCGATAAAAGGTTTGTCCCAATCTGATTCATCTTTAATGACACCTGTTGCTCGTAGTAAACTTCGGTGAGGCGCACGATCGAAACCGCGTTTTACAATATCGCTGCGCATTTTCTTCTTCATTATCTCTTACCCCACAATTCATTTTTATTTTTCCATCATTCTAACATTTTTCGAAACAAATGTGTATTTACAAATTGACCTATCTTTAGGTTACAAGAAGCAACCCACTATATTGGGCAACATAATCTAAGACTTTATGACTTAAAGGAATAATGAAATCAGTATTTCCTTTTTCGAATATCCCATTGCGATTATAGACTTTAACCTTTTCTACAGAAACCTTAAAATATTTAGAGCTAAAAGACGTAGTTACCTTTTCTGTATTGCCAGAATGCTGAGGTGAAAAGATGAGATCCTTGGATTCAATTTCATGTGGAATAATACTAATGATATCTATTAACTGAATTTGATATGAATGATGAGGTTTCTGAAAGATAAGCTCCTTAGTTGTTACGGAGCAGCCAAATCTCGACTTAATTTGAGAAAGTTTAAGCTCACCTTCCAGAGCCTTGACGCGAATAAAGTCTTTATTCATCTGTCATTCACCTCCAAATAGAATTCATAGAAAAATACAATAATTGCCCCTTATCATATCATTTTATGAATAAAGTTTATATAGAAGTATCTTCTTCATATGTATAATTTAGATACCAATTCGACAAGATTCGCTGTACTGTTTTGTTGAAGACTCATTTGTTATAACAATAGATATGGCGTGCTTGCTAATAGAATAGCTATGTTGTGAATAACATTTTTTAAAAAAGTATTGCGCACCTATAAGGAGTATGTTATATTAATTCTTGTCGCTTCGGCGGCAGATTGTTTACGGTACTTGGATCGATTTAAAGAGAGGTGTCCGAGTGGTCGAAGGAGCACGATTGGAAATCGTGTATACGTGATGAACGTATCGAGGGTTCGAATCCCTTCCTCTCTGCCACAATATATGGAGAGTTACCCAAGGGGCCGAAGGGGACGGTTTGCTAAACCGTTAGAGTGGGCAACTGCTGCGAGGGTTCGAATCCCTCACTCTCCGCCAGTTTTATTATATTACTAAGGCGGTGTAGCTCAGCTGGCTAGAGCGTACGGTTCATACCCGTAAGGTCGGGGGTTCGATCCCCTCCGCCGCTACCAATTAAATATCGCGGGGTGGAGCAGCACGGTAGCTCGTCGGGCTCATAACCCGAAGGTCGCAGGTTCAAATCCTGTCCCCGCAACCAACTAAATAAAGGGACATAGTTTAACGGTAGAACAGAGGTCTCCAAAACCTCCAGTGTGGGTTCGATTCCTACTGTCCCTGCCAA
>DATFAS010000139.1:0-6257 GCA_035254305.1 Bacillota bacterium | reverse complement strand
GACCTAGAGTTAATCTTAGAATGATTTGATGCTTTTGGTATCATTCGTTGAAATTCAATTTAACCATAGGAAAAATCTATTCAAACGATTCAATAATTGAGATTGTTTCTGTTGCTAATTTACTAGAGAATAAACTTATTCAGTGGATCATGAATGTAATGGAGAGTGTATGTGCAAGCTTGGTTCGATCAATCTCAACTTGGAGAATGGAATGTTTACTGGATCACGAATTATATTTGGTTATTGAGAGTGAATCGTTTCAATCAGTAGAGCCATGAAAGCATGACTAGCAGCACAAAGAAATTTATTTTTCCGATGGACAATACCAATTTCTGTTGTGATTTCGGGTTCGACCAATGGAATAATGGAAAGCTGAGAACGATTAATGAATTCTAAATAGCTTCGGGGCAATAGCGTTACCCCAATTCCCTCGATAACCATGTTGACAATGGATTCCATGGTTGTCATTTCAAGAAATCGGTTGATTTCTAACCCAAGATCACTACAAGTCTGGTCAATTAGTTGACGTAAACAATAGGTTCTAGGCAACAGGATAAAAGACTGGTTGATCAGTTCATGAAGGCTGATTTTATCCTTCTTACTATAAGGATGATGAAATGGAACGGCTAAGGCGAGTTTCTCTCTATAGAGTGGAACGGAAATAAAATCATCATGTTCTAGTGGAAGCATCACAATTCCTAAGTCAAGTTCATTTTGGAGTAGGCCTTGAACGATATCACCTGTTCGTAGACCTTGAATCGATAACTTGATATTCTCGTATTTCTTGTGAAAAGAAATCACCGTGGGAGGCAGCAAGTAATTAACAACAGTAAGAAGTGCTCCGATCTTTAGATCACCGCGTTCTAACCCTTGAAGCTCATTAATCGCTATTTTCGCCTGAGAAATCTCATGGAAAATAGTATGGCAATGCTTGAGAAGAATGTTGCCGGCATCGGTAATAACCGTCTTTTTCCCCATACGATCAAATAGTGGTGTCCCTATTTCATGTTCAAGTAGTTTTATTTGTTGGCTTAGTGAAGGTTGGGTAATATTTAAAGTTTCTGCTGCTCTCGTAAAATGAAGCTCTCGGCAAACAGCCATAAAATACTCAAGTTGTTTTAGCTCCATAGATCCTCCTGAAGGAATGGGAAAATATACAAGAATAGTATACTAAATATTTGAAAAGGGGAGGCCTTTCATTGAAAATTTCTATTGTTTCTTTGAATGTTGGGTATCCAACAACCATATCACATAAAGATAAAGCAGTTATAACAGGGATATTTAAGAAACCGATGGATAGACCGGTATATTTGTCAAAAACAAATTTTGAAGGAGACGGGCAAGCAGATCTTGTTCATCATGGTGGGGTTGAGAAAGCAGTTTGCGTCTATCCTTATGAGCATTATCCTTTTTGGGAGCAAAAATTGGGAATGAAGCTAGAGGTAGGAGCTTTTGGTGAAAATCTGACCATCCAAGGCTTACTCGAAGAGGATGTTTGTATTGGAGACAAATACCAATTGGGGGAGGCTATTGTTGAGGTTAGTCAGCCCAGACAGCCTTGCTACAAGTTGTCAGTGAAATATAACAACCCTGAGTTGCCATTACTTTTTCAAAATACAGGGTTTACCGGCTATTATTTTCGGGTGCTTCAAGAGGGAGAGGTATCCATAAATAGCACATTAAAAAGGATTGAAAAACACGAGATGGGGATTACAATTTCTTATGCCAATAAAGTCATGCATCATCATTTGGATCATCTTGCGGGTGTGCAAAAAATGCTTTCCGTTAGTAAACTATCGGAGAGTTGGCGAAAGACTTTCCTTAAGCGACTGGAGGGTCTAGATGTTGATATCGAACCAAGACTTAAGGGAAACCTAGGGGAGTAAAGTTAGAACGGATCATGTCCTACCCACTGCATGAAGGTAATGCGGTGGGTTTTTGCTTTACTACCAGGGATTTTATGGTTACTAGTATTCAAAATACGTGAAAGGTGATAAATTAACGTAATAGAAAGATTTCTGTAAGGAAACAAAGATAATCAGGGGGAAACATGAATTCTGCTAAAATAGTCATGCCTTTATCAAGAAGAAATGGAATTGCTATGGTGCTCACAGCTGGGGTATTATGGGGGATTTCTGGCAGTGTAGCTCAATATCTATTTCAACAACAAGGATATAGCCCAGAGTGGTTAGTGGTGATTCGTTTATTAACCTCGGGTCTAATTTTACTTGGATTTGCTTATAAAAAAGAGAAACAAAAGATATGGGAAATATGGAAGCATAAAGTGGAACGGCGGAATCTTCTCATCTTTGGTATTTTGGGAATGTTGGCTGTGCAATATACGTATTTCGTGGCAATCAAACAATCAAATGCGGCTACAGCAACGATTCTTCAATATCTGGCTCCTGTTATGATCACCTGTTTTTTAGCTATTCGTTCTCACCGATTTCCAACCTTAAAAGAAATTGTCGCGGTGGGATTAGCACTTCTTGGAACATTTTTTCTGGTCACACATGGAAGTATCTCAAGTCTATCGATATCTGGATTGGCATTATTCTGGGGCTTGATTTCGGCGGTTACATTAGCTTTCTACACATTATACCCACATAAACTATTAGTTAATTGGGGGGCTACCATCGTTGTAGGATGGGCTATGCTCATTGGTGGAATTGGTTTTAGCTTGGTTCATCCGCCCTGGAAGTTTGAAGGACAATGGTCAGTATCGACGATTTTGGCTGTTCTATTTATCATCTTATTTGGAACTCTTATTGCTTTTTATTGCTACCTAGAAAGTCTTAACTATCTCAGTGCATCGGAGACGAGTTTATTAGCTTGTGTGGAGCCGTTATCCTCTGCCTTTCTATCCGTTATCTGGCTTCATGTAAACTTCGGTTTGTTAGAGTGGCTTGGTTCGCTGTGCATACTAAGTACCATTGTGATCTTATCTGTAGTTAAGGAGAAAAGAAGTTAACTATGTTTGATTTTGCTAGAATGGTATTCCTCAGGAAATAATTGGTAATACATAATCGTTTTGCCAGTAGGGTAACTACACTAGTGGCTGATCTAAAAATAACGAACCTGCTAAAAAGCACCTAACCGTGAAATAAATCGGAAAGGTGTTTTTGAGTTGTGCAAATTTTTTGTATGTGCTAACCTAAATGATATATTGTTAACTTAATTTTATTCTATGGTTAACAATTAATAAAAGTTATTAGAATGAACTTTCTTAGCAACTAGTTCACAAAATGAGGTAGGTCGAAAAGTGGAGCAAATCGGTAGCAACCAAGTATCTTGGAAAGAAGAAATGATAGAGGAATTAAGCCATCTTGAAGAAATCTCTCAAAGGAGATTCCTTGTCAAAATAGAGGATGGGGAATCTGAGTGGTTATCCAAGAATGGACAGAAATTGTTGAACTTGTCATCTAATAATTATTTAGGTTTGGCAGGGGATATGAGGCTTAGAATAGCTGGAGTGGAGGCGATAAACCGATATGGTTGTGGGGCGGGTGCCTCGCGGCTTGTGGTTGGGAACCATCGTGTTTATGAAGAAGCTGAATTAGCCTTAAAGGGGTGGAAAGGAACAGAGGCAGGGCTGATTTTAAATAGTGGATATGCTGCCAATGTTGGGATTATCTCCTCAGTAGTGGGGCGAAATGGAATCGTATATAGCGATAAACTAAATCACGCTAGTATTGTAGATGGAATCCTATTAAGCCGTGCCGAGCATAAGCGGTATAATCACTGCGATCTTAATCACTTAGAGTCTCTATTACAAAGCAGCCCAAAGCATAAACGGAAATTAATTGTGACGGATACAGTTTTCAGTATGGATGGAGATATCGCACCTCTAGTAGATTTAGTAACCTTAAAGGAACGTTATAACGCTATTCTGATGGTAGATGAAGCACATAGCAGCGGAATCTTCGGGACGAAGGGAGAAGGGCTTGTTCACCATTTTCAACTACAGGATAAAGTCGATATTCAAATGGGGACATTTAGTAAAGCTCTAGGCTGTTATGGAGCCTATGTAGTAGGAAGTCAGTGGTTAATTGATTATCTAATGAATAAAATGCGGAGTTTTATCTTCACAACGGCATTGCCTCCCGCCATTTTAGGATCGGCTTGTGCAGCTATGCAGTTGGTACAAACCGAACATGATCGTCGTGAAAAGCTACTAAAAAATAGTGAGTATTTTCGTACAACATTAGCTAGATTTGGGTTTCGTATAGGTGAAACGCAAACACAGATCATCCCCATCATTATAGGGCCTAACGAACGAACACTACAATTTAGCCAACGATTACAAGAGGAAGGAATTGCAGCAGTCGCTATTCGACCACCCACGGTACCTGATCATCAGGCTAGAATTCGATTTACCGTGATGGCCACCCATACACGAAATGAATTAGCTGGGGCTATGGAGAAAATAGTTAAAGTCGGTAAAGAAACTGGGGTGATTGGATGAAACCTAATCCTATTCTATTGTTGCCTGGATGGGGCATGGAAGCCTCCATATGGTTCCCTCTACAGAGAAAATTAGGAAGTGAGTTTCTATTTACCTGTATAGAGTGGGATGGAATTAGCACGATTGCTGATTTTAATGAAAGAGTGGAAGAATGGATCAGAGAACAGCATTCTCCTTTTATCTTGCTAGGATGGTCATTGGGTTCTCTTGTTGCACTAGATATTGCCAGTACCTTTCCCTCACAGGTGTCACATCTTATTTTATTTGCGGGAACTAGTCGTTTTACGATTCATGAAACAGATCTGTATAAAGAGGGTTGGAATCCAAGAATCATAGAGAAAATGAAGTGCAAATTAGTTCGGGATAAAGAGAGAACCCTATCGTCCTTCTATGATTCTATGTTTACACCTGCTGAGCAGGAACAAGGGTGGTTAGAGCAATTCATTCACCTTAAAAATAAACATTTTAACGAGGATACTGTAGAGTCTTTAACGATTGGCTTGGATTATCTGATCCAAATGGACTTCCGTGAGAAGATACAAGCAATTGAATGCCCTATGCTGCTTATTCATGGAGAAGAAGATACCATTTGTCCGATTACTGCCTCCCAATATATTGCTAGACACGCCAAAAGTCAAGTGATGGTAAAATCACTGCCAGGAGTAGGGCATTTGCCATTTTTCTCAAGAGCACAGGAGTGTGTGGGATGGATGAAGGATTTTGTTGGAGTGTGAAAACGATGATTAATAAGGAGCTCTTGAAGAAACGATTTAGTACGAATGCAAGAAATTATGACCAATACGCAAGTGTTCAAAAAAGAATGGCGCATCAACTGATACATTTATTACAGAAGAGGAAGCCTCAGGATCAAGCAGAGATCCATATCCTTGAGGTGGGCTGTGGGACGGGAAATTTAACAGAGCAAGTATTGAATCAATTTCCTCAGGCCCATTTAACAGCAGTTGATTTAGCCCCTGGAATGATCGAAATAGCGAAGGAACGAGTGAAGGCAAGAAGGGTTCAATTCTATTGTGGTGACATAGAGGAAATGCAATTGAACAGGAACTATGATCTGATTTTATCGAACGCGACCTTTCAATGGTTCAACCAGCCTAGATCAACGATCCAGTATCTCTATTCTCTACTCAATGAGAATGGTGCGATCTATTTTTCGACTTTTGGCAATCGAACATTCTATGAATTACATACTTCTTTTCAACATGCACTGCACCATCTTGGGCTTAAGGGAGATCACTCACCCGGGCAATCGTTCTTTTCATTGAATGAGCTAATAGAGCTTTGCCATCAAGCGGCCCGGAAATGGGAAGGATCAGAGGAATGGCAAGTGAACGGTAAGGAATGTATGGAGATCGAAAGATTTCATTCTGTGAAGGATTTCTTTACCTCTATTAGAAAGATTGGGGCCAATAACAGTAATCAGAATGAATATTGCCAACGGCCATCTGTATTTAAGGAAATGATTAAGATTTATGAGTCTGATTTTCGGCAGGGGAATCAAATCGAGGCAACTTATCATTGTCTCTATCTATCCATCGAAAAGTCGAAAAGGGACAAGGGTTAAGGTAAGTAGATAAAAGAGTCTAGAGGCAAGTCTGTTTGCCTCTAGATTGAACGCTTATTCTTTTTCAATTAAATTATATTCACGCATTTTATTGTACAGCGTTCCCCTGGATATACCGAGGATTTTGGCTGCGGCACTTTTATTTCCGAATGTCTTTCGTAGAGCTTCTTCAATGTGATGGACTTCTTCCGTAGATGTAATTTTTGGCTT
>DATFAS010000138.1:0-6870 GCA_035254305.1 Bacillota bacterium | reverse complement strand
CTCTGGGGCTCTTAAGTCCCCTGTTCATTCATAAAAACAAGGTGATTGAGCAACTTAAGGGCCTGCGGGGACCTTATTTCTCAAAATCAATCCAAAAGTGATCTCATAAGGGCCTCTGGGGCTCTTACCAACTCGGTGATCTTCAAAAAACACTAACAGGGAAGGGATAGCACGACTTCCTCTCAGAAAACTCGGAAAATCTCTACCATCCGAATCTCATCACAGTATATCCTACAAAACCTAGGGATATGAGGACAGAAATCCCCGTCATTACGATCATCTTCTTTTCTCGGCAACCATGATGGAGTAAGTGCATAATCGAAAATCCCATGGATAAGAATGTAACAATAATCATGACACGTCTAACCCAAATAATTCCCGACATGGCACCTATCATAGAAGAGGATCCGCCCATAAGCATTATCATACTCATATGGATCCAGTGATGGGATGATGCTAAAAATGACATTATAATAGAAAAAACAGATGCAGTCGTTTGGCTTTTTTTAAATTCCATGTCCTCTTCCCCTCAATCTATTAACTTTGTAACGATTAATAATCAATTATGTACTCCTATTACCTTCTACATCCGCTTAACAAATTCCTATCTATTTATAAAATCTAAACACAAAAACCATCATTACTACCTATCCCTCACACGAGAATTTATAATGAATGAATTTTTCCTATCCTAACAGGAAACTTTACAATTATGGTAATATAGGTGTATCGATGCGTAAGCTAGAAGGATTTACCTATATATAAGGAGGAAATGAAATGACTGTTAGTACAAATTTAGATCAGTTGGCCATCGATTCGATTCGAGCATTATCCATCGATATGGTCGAGAAAGCCAATTCTGGTCACCCTGGAATGCCTATGGGAGCAGCCCCAATGACCTATGAGCTTTGGACAAAGCACATGCTGCATAATCCGGCGAATCCTGAGTGGTTTAACCGTGATCGATTCATCCTTTCTGCAGGTCATGGTTCTGCTTTACTTTACAGCATGCTTCACCTAACTGGTTATGATCTATCTCTCGAGGAACTCAAAAACTTCCGTCAATGGGGTAGCCGTACACCTGGACACCCTGAATTCGGACATACTCCTGGTGTAGAAGCTACAACAGGCCCACTTGGACAAGGGATCTCTATGGCAGTTGGGATGGCTATGGCTGAAGCCCATCTGGCAGGTACATACAATCGAGACGGGTATAAAGTCATTGACCATTATACCTACGCCATCTGTGGAGATGGTGATTTAATGGAAGGAGTTTCAGCAGAAGCTTCATCTATGGCAGGACATATGGGACTCGGCAAGCTGGTTGTCCTTTATGATTCAAACAGCATTTCTCTTGATGGAGATTTAACCTTCGCCTTCACCGAAAGTGTTGCTAAACGCTACGAATCCTATGGCTGGCAATATCTACGTGTAGAAGATGGAAACGACATCCGTAGTATTGGACAAGCCATCGAAGAAGCGAAGAAAGACCTAAACCGCCCAACAATCATCGAGGTTCGCACCGTGATCGGTTATGGTAGCCCGAATAAAGCTGGAAAATCCGCTGCCCACGGCTCCCCACTTGGAAAAGAGGAAACCATTGCAACCAAGCAAGCCTACGGATGGGAACATGAACCATTCTTCGTTCCACAGGAAATTCGTGATTTATTTACTCAGTTTAAAGAAGAAGCGAAGAAAAACGAAGATAAATGGAACCAATTATTTGCTGCTTACCAAAAAGCATACCCTGAGCTTGGGGGACAGCTATCACAAGCAATCAATGGACAACTGCCTGAAGGATGGGATAAGGACCTACCCGTTTACCAGACTGATGCGCCTAAGATGGCAACCCGTGAATCTTCCGGTGCCGCATTAAATGCCATTGCTAAGAATCTGCCTACATTATTCGGTGGATCTGCAGACCTTGCTTCATCCAATAACACGACTCTTAAAGGGTTTGATGTTTTCGAAACGAAAAATTATGCAGGAAGAAATATCTGGTTCGGTGTCCGTGAATTTGCTATGGGTGCAGCATTGAATGGTCTCTCCCTACATGGTGGAGTTCGTCCTTACGGTGGTACCTTCTTCGTTTTCTCTGATTACTTACGCCCAGCTATTCGCCTAGCTGCTTTAATGAAGCAACCCGTAATTTACGTCTTTACTCATGACAGTATTGCGGTTGGTGAAGACGGTCCTACACATGAGCCAATCGAGCAGCTTCCTGCTCTTCGTGCAATGCCTGGCCTAACTGTCATGCGCCCTGCAGATGCTAACGAAACGACCCAAGCTTATCGATTTGCAATTGAAAACAATGACACTCCAGTTGCTATGATCCTTACTCGTCAGAAGCTTCCTACCCTAGAAGGAACAGCTGAAAAAGCTCGAGATGGAGTGACGAAAGGCGCCTATGTATTGGCCGATCCTGCGAATGGTCAGAAACCACAAGTCATCCTACTTGCGACTGGTTCTGAGGTAAGCCTAGCTGTGGATGCACATAAAGCATTAACTGAAAAAGGAATCGCCTCCCGCGTAGTCAGTATGCCAAGCTGGGAACGATTCGAGAAACAATCAAAAGAATATCGTGATTCCGTCATCCCTTCCGATATCAAAGCCCGTGTGGGTATCGAAATGGCTGCACCACTTGGGTGGGACCGCTATGTAGGTGATCAGGGAGCTGTTGTAGCTATTCATGGTTTCGGCGCTTCCGCACCTGGTGATAAAGTAATGTCCGAATACGGATTTACTGTAGAAAATGTTCTTAAAGAAGTAGATAACGTACTATCCAAATAAAAGACCAAAAGCTGTGTTCACTGGGAACACAGCTTTTTTCTTCTACTATATAATCAAATAGAATTATAGCTGGGATTTAAGAATATTCCAAAGATAACTAATAACAAATGCACCTAGCAAACCGGCAACCACATTGAAGTTATAGAAGACAATTCCCCAATCTCCTAAGAGCCATTCACCAAACCACGCACCAAAAAGGTTCGCAATCAATGCTGCCCAGTAGCCACCTACTCCTTCATTGCCCTTCATCCAAGCTCCCATACCCCACCATGTGAGTACACCCACAACTGCCCAGACTAACCAGAACATGAAGTCATCGCCCTTCCGTTTTGTATTCGGTTACATTTCGGCCAAAAGCCAATTGCACCTACTATACTATATGAAAACAAAAGTTTTTTGTTCTCCACGAGGGCCTCTTTTAGTGAGTAAAATTTGAATTCAGTTAGGTTTCTAGTATCCGGTAATGGTATTGAGCAAAAGGAACAAAACCAAGCTTCTCATACAATGAAATAGCCGGTTGGTTTTCTTTTAACACCTGCAAATACATTTGTCTCGCATCATTCTCGTATGCCCACTCGGTAAGTAATCGAAGAAGTGCGGTAGCAGCACCCTTTCCCCTGTGTTCAGAACTAACAATAATATTACTTAGCCCTGCCCAGCCCCTTTCTACTACAGCTGTACCAAGACCAATTAACTCCCCATTCTGGCGTAATCGAACAAATACCTTTTGTGGGCCTATAGCCGAAAATATTTGCCGATATCCCTCATAACTGTCAGCTCGAAAGCCCTCAAGTCTCATAAAATCTTGAATCCACTGACTATCCGCATGATCATTAAATTCACAGGTAAATCGTTCATCATGACCAACACACTTCATCACCTCTTTACACGTAGCAATCATAACGAAGCATTCAAAGATTTTTCTGTACTCTCGAGATTCTAGTATCTCATCTAATTCCGGTGGTGAAGCTTCTGTAACACAGAAACAGGGAGGAATTCCCTGTCTTGTATAGAAATCCTCCACCATCTCAATCCAACCCCTATATCCAGGAATTGGCCCTGACGTATAGACACTATTCGCCCTCTTGGTTACACCCTGATTAGCCCTTAGACGCCACGAACCAAGCGTTTGTTGAATTTGGGCAGGCCAGCTGTTAGCTGCTAGTTCCTCAAGTAATTGGATAAGCTGTAAATTGTACCACATTTTCTTGCCCCCGCCTTATTTCGATCGTTTAAATCCTTCTCCAAGCACCTCATTAGCATCAGCTACAATAACGAATGCATGGGGATCTCGTTCCCTCACTAGCTGCTTGAGTCGGTTAATTTCCCTTTGCAGAACCACACACATGAGAACAGGCCTCTCTCGATCTGTGAAGCCACCGTATGCCGCCAGCTTCGTCACTCCTCTATCCAAATCTTTCAGGATTGCCTCTTTAATAACCTCTTGATTCTCCGAAATTATGAAACCGATTTTTGTCATACCCAATCCTACTTGAACAATATCGACTGTTTTCCCTGTAACATATAATGTAATTAATGCATAAAGAGCTTTCTCTGGTCCATAAACAATGGCTGCTGACAAAACAACTAATCCATCAATGAATAAAACGGCGATCCCTAACGAAATACCAGTATATTTATGTACAATTTGGGCAATCAAATCCGTTCCTCCAGTTGAGGCATTGGCCCGAAATACCAAACCAATTCCCAGGCCTACACCCACTCCTCCATATAAAGCCGCCAGCAATGGCTCAGAGGTAATCGTCGGCCACTTTTCCGTAAGAATGACGAAGAGAGGTAAAATAAACGTTCCAATGATTGTTTTAACCCCAAACTGTCTACCTAAGAATGCAAATCCTAAAAGAATCAATCCTGCATTGAAACCCCATTGGGTAAAAGCTGGCCGCCATCCAAAAAGATCTTTCAGAATAATACTGATCCCACTTACCCCACCAGAGGCAATATCGAAGGCATTCAAAAAAAGATTAAATGCAACGGCAACAACAAATGACCCACTTATGAGGAAAAAATAATCCTTAGCGGAATCAAGTACTGGATGCTCAGGGTAATAACTCCGTTTTTCTGTCATACTTTCCATCCGATTTCCAACCTACCATTTCTTCAATATTTTTCTCTCTATTTTATCCGAATATAGAAGGAAACTGTGATTAATTCTATCTCATTTCAACAATATTTTAGCATCCCCCCCAAAAAGACATCTCCTATGCGAATCCTTATAGCGTGAAGAACGTTATATATGAGAGGGGAACTATAAAATGATGCACTGGAAAAAAGCAACCTTTGGAGTACTTGCAGCAAGCCTGATCTTTTCTCAAGCTGCTTTTGCCGATCAAGCGACAACCACGAGCACAACGACAAACACTAATACAACAGCAACTACAGGAGCTACTACTGGCACCTCAACAAATACCACAACAAGTGCAACAAATAGTACACCAACTACAACTACAAGCTCAACAGATCCAAGCACAACCGTATCAACTGATACAAATACAAGCACAACTACTTCTGGTACTGAAGATCAGAGTAGCGTAAATTCGAAGGATGTAAACAAGCTTACCAAAAAATTAGATAAAATCGAATCCAAACTCCAACAATTCCAAAATCAAGATGTTCCAGCTGAAGCTCAGCTAGGAAAAATTGATTCCATTCAGAATCGTCTAGCTGCCTTAACAGGCCAAATGGATAAAATAGCCGAATTACAGAAACAACTAGATCAACTAGATGGAGATCAAGCGAGCCAAGCTGCTGATGCACTAACAGTACTTTACGATCAGGCAGGAGATCTAGAATCTGCAATCAAAGTAGAAAAAGAATTCGTTCAAAAGAAACTTAAAAAAGAAGCAAAGGATGAAGAAATCCTAAAAGATTATAAAGAACTTGGTAAGCTTCTCCGCAAATCTGGAAAAGTAGGTGTACAAGCCCTCGTTAACGGGCAAGAACCAAACATGGATGTACCCCCTGTCATCGAGAATGGACGTACACTTCTTCCTTTCCGTGCCCTTGCAGAATCCCTTGGTGCACAAGTTAGCTATGACCCAGCAACTAGAACTGTAACCGTAACAAAAGGAGATACGAAAGTCGTTCTTACCCTGGATAGCGTATCTGCAACGGTTAATGACCAACCTTATACACTAGACGTACCAGCTAAAGTAGTCCAAGGTAGAACCCTGATCCCACTTCGTTTCCTTGGCCAAAGTCTCCATGCAAAAGTGTTGTGGGAACAAGAAACACAAATGGCTATCGTAATTGGAGATCAAAATAATAGTCAAACTGGAACAACAGCAACTGGGACCAGTGCAGGATCTACAACAACGGGAACAACTGAGGTGGTAGGGACAACACCTGCTACAACAGATTCAACAACTTCAACTCCTTCTACTTCTACTAACACAACAGGTAGTACGAATACCACCACTTCTAATGAAGTAGGCACCATTTCAGGAACTGTGGGAGATACGAATACTAGTGCACCTGCAACAACTACTAGCACTACAACGAATACAACTACAGATACAACTAGTAACCAACCAACCAGTACAACTACAGCTCAGTAAGCTATAGAATTTGTTTTGACAAAGAGGCTCTCACCTGATGATATTCAGGCGTGGGCCTCTTTTGCAAAAAAAATGAGTAAACGTCAAAAATAACCTTTGAAGTTTAGTGCATAAAAATATATAATAGATTTTATCAGCAATATTTCTGGAGGAATACCGAAGTGGTCATAACGGGGCGGTCTTGAAAACCGTTTGGGTGCAAGCCCACGTGGGTTCGAATCCTACTTCCTCCGCCATTTCAATGGAGAGTTACCCAAGGGGCCGAAGGGGACGGTTTGCTAAACCGTTAGAGTGGGCAACTGCTGCGAGGGTTCGAATCCCTCACTCTCCGCCACATAAAAACAGAAGTTATCCTCATCATTTAAAATTATTGTATGCTAGATAAGATACCTAACGGATGTCTTTTTATTTTTATCTACGACCTTTCTACTTCCTCCCCAAACCAGCACCCCTATCCTCTTCCTGTTACTATCAAATTCCTAAATTCAATATTTTTAACCTG
>DATFAS010000137.1:0-26926 GCA_035254305.1 Bacillota bacterium | reverse complement strand
AGTGCTTAAATTATCTGGTGAGTATGGTGTCGATTTAAGCTTAATACAGGGTACAGGAGCTGGTGGGAGGGTTACTCGTAAGGATGTTTTAGCCTTTGCGAAGGAAGGGCAAGTGGGACATACGATCCAAACTGCACAGGTTCCACCTATTCAGCAGCCTGCTAGAGAGATATCCATCCCAGAAGCCCATGTGGAACAGCAGAATTGGAGCCCTTCCTATAACCAAAGTATACAGGCTAGAAGTGATGATCAAATGATTCCTGCTTCCACAGTGCGCAAAACGATTGCCTCGCGAATGATACAGAGTAAGCAGGAAATTCCTCATGCTTGGACCATGATCGAATGCGACGTAACAAATCTAGTGAATTACAGGGAAAAGATCAAGGATGATTTCAAGCAAAAGGAGGGAATAAATCTTACTTACTTGCCGTTCTTTATTAAGGCTGTGGTCGAGGCGATTAAGGAATTTCCTATTATCAATTCACAATGGTCTGATGGTCAAATCATCATGAAGAAGAGGATCCACATCTCGCTTGCTGTAGCAACAGAAGAAGCCTTATACGTTCCAGTTATTAAGGATGCAGACCAAAGGAGCATACTGGGGTTAGCGAAAGTAATGGATGATTTGGTAACAAGGACACGGGAAGGAAAGCTTACAGTAGAGGATATGGCAGGAGGAACATTCACTGTAAACAATACGGGATCATTTGGTTCCATTCAATCTGCACCAATTATTAACTATCCACAGGCAGCGATCCTTAGTGTAGAGGCTATAGTCAAACGACCTGTTGTCATTCATAATATGATTGCCATACGTGATATGGTCAATCTTTGTCTATCGTTGGATCATCGGGTGTTAGATGGATTAGTTTGCGGCCGTTTCTTACAAAGTATTAAGAATAGAATAGAAAGCTATGGATTGGATACGAATATGTATTAATATGAAAAAAGGCTCCTATGGGAGCTTTTTTCAACTTTATTCCAACACTAGGAGCTGCTAAGAGAGGAATCCAACAGCCATGATTAGTGTGGATATCACCATGGTACCAATAATGAGAATGACCACGGTTTTAATAAACCTTTTTGACATATCCTTAAACCTCCAAACGAAATGATCCTTGTCTCTATTATATAATTTTCTAGTTTATCTCTACAATCTAGTTTATACGATTTTGTTAAATCAGCTGTGATAAGGAAGGTTAAAGAAGGAATATACTGAAAAAAAGAGAATATATGAACGTTGGGGTATTTTAGGGGTTTTTAAAGAAATAAGATAGGTATAAGGGGGAGTGGGTGAATGGAGAAAATTAGAGTATTGGTTGCTAAACCAGGATTAGATGGGCATGATCGTGGAGCCCTTATTATTGCCCAAGCACTTCGGGATGCGGGGATGGAAGTTATTTATAGTGGTTTAAGACAAACTCCTGCCCAAATTGTCTCTGCTGCTATTCAGGAAGATGTGGATGTAATTGGGTTATCCTGCCTTTCTGGAGCACATAATGAGCTTTTTCCGGAGGTTATACGATTACTCAAGGTAGAACAGGTTGAGGATGTATTAGTTGTTGGCGGCGGAGTTATTCCTGATGCAGACATTCCTTTCCTAGAGTCTCAAGGTATTGCTAAGGTTTTCACCCCTGGTACGCCAACTGCGCAGACCATTGAATTTATTCGTGAGAATGTCAGAAGGGAACGATAAATGATGAAAAAAGCACCAAAGAAAATAGAACATGTTGGGATTGCTGTGAGAAGTTTGGACGAGACACTCCCTTTTTATACAGATATTTTAGGGCTTGAGTTATTAGGTATCGAAACGGTTGAAAGCGAAAAGGTTCGCGTGGCCTTCTTGCAAATTGGAGAATCACATTTTGAACTATTAGAGGCAACAAGCCCTGAAAGCCCGATTGCACAGTTTATTGAGAAAAAGGGAGAAGGAATTCATCATATTGCCTTGCAGGTAGACGATGCAGCTGAACGATTGCAAGCGATGAAGGCAGAAGGGATTAAGCTTATTCATGAAGTACCTAAGGTTGGTGCACATGGGAACTTAGTTGGCTTTCTACATCCTAAGTCAACTCGCGGCGTACTTCTTGAATTGTGTCAACCGGGCCAAACTGAGGAATCCTAACGTTTAAGAACAAACGGAGGTGGAAAAGTATACTTATGATTAATCCAGAGAGATTACTTCAGGAGTTTATTGAGCTTGTGCAGATTGATAGCGAGACGAAATATGAGCGAGAGATCTGTAATGTTCTTAAGATGAAATTATCCGAGATGGGGCTTACGGTGGTAGAAGACCAAAGTTCATCACGGACAGGACATGGTGCAGGTAACTTAATTGCTACCCTAGAAGGGTCGCATCCTGGAGACACGATTTACTTCACTAGTCATATGGATACGGTAACCCCAGGCAAGGGAGTACAGGCAAGCGTAAAGGATGGTTATGTTGTTTCAGATGGAACAACGATTCTCGGTAGTGATGATAAGGCGGGCATTGCTGCTATATTAGAAGGAATTCGTACGATTAAGGAAAATAATCTCCCCCATTCCACAATCCAGATTGTCATTACAGTGGGGGAAGAATCAGGTCTTATCGGTGCTAAAGCCCTTCAACCTGACTTATTAAAGGCACAATATGGATTCGCATTGGATAGTAATGGGAAGGTGGGAGATATTATTGTATCCGCTCCTACCCAAGCCAAGCTGAAGGTTGTTGTACATGGGAAAGCGGCACATGCGGGAGTAAACCCAGAGGATGGGATCAGTGCGATTCAGGTGGCAAGTAGAGCTATAATGAGAATGCCACTAGGGCGTATTGATGAGGATACAACGGCCAATGTAGGAATTATAGAAGGTGGAAAAGCTACAAACATTGTTTGTCCTAGAGTTGATTTCGTAGCAGAAGCCCGCAGCTTAATTGAAGAAAAAATGGCTGCTCAAATTGAGAAAATGAAAAAAGCATTGAGGGATACAGCTGCCGAATTTAAAACACAAATTGATGTTGATGTAAAAGTCATGTACCCCGGCTTCAAATTATCGGAAGCTGACCTGGTAGTGCAAAAAGCAATAGCGGCCTTAAATAAGGTGGGAAGGAAGCCACGGTTGTTGTCAAGCGGGGGTGGCAGTGATGCGAATGTTATCTCTGGATTTGGTATTCCAACCGTTAATTTAGCGATTGGTTATGAAGAAATCCATACGACAAGTGAACGAATTCCGGTGGAAGAGCTGAACAAGGCTGCTGAACTTATTGTCGGGCTTGCAACAGTAGCATTAAAATAAAAAATTAGAATGGAAATGGTTTTGCTGACTTCAAAAATAAAAGTGGCAAAATGATTTCCATTTTCTTTAGAGTAAAGATTTTTACCTTCCTTTAAGCGTTCTTATCTTGACCATTGACCATTTTTTTATATTTATCTAGCACATAAGGTTCTAGGAGCTCGTAATCTCCATAGCCGAGATTCGTATCGATGTAGGCTTCGTCATCTATGATTTCTATTTCTGGATTTGATACCGACTCTGCTTCACCAATCTCTTTAATGTGATAGAATTCTTCTAGCTCTACAGTAAGCTCTGCATCATTTTCGATTGTTCCTCCTAGTGAATAGATCATTTCAAAGGCGGAAATCCAATTGTCTGAATGGGTAACAATCGAGAGCTCTGTTTCGTGCACAGATACATCGGATAATCCTGCACTTCGCAGATATTGTTCAGCGTTCTGTGCTTCCTTAGCGGAAGCGAAATTTGTACGAATGAGTTTGGCCATCTCGTCATAACCTCCATTAGAAGCTTTTTCTATTTTCGATTGTTCCCCAAATATTATCGGGTTATTATGGAGGTTCTAATATGATTAATAGTAGGGAAGGAAGTGTGCATGAGATTTTTTATTGTGATGACACCATTCAAGAAATCCTAGTAGAGATGGGTCAAACAGTGGAGAAAGCGATCAACTACCGATTCATGACGGGGACAGTCCAAGAAGGCGATCGGGTTATTTTGAATACTACAGCACTAGATCTAGGCCTAGGTTCAGGTGGATGGCATTTTGTCATGAGTATTTTAACGCCACCTAAGGCTGTTGTTAATACGAAAAAACATATCATGAAGCTACGATATACCCCTTTTCAACTGGCAACGGGAAGCTGTGAGGAACAGGGGAGTCCATTTTATGGGCTGATGAAGGATGCTTGTAGTCTTGAAGGGATGCCAGTGCTCGTTGGTGAATTACACAGTATGCTGCCGATTGTAGCTACATATATTAAACAAAAGAATAGAGATATACGGTTGGTCTATATTATGACCGATAAGGCTGCCCTTCCCCTTGCTTTTAGCCATCATGTACGAACACTCAAGAAAATTTGCTTTTTAGCAGGGACCATTACAATTGGTCAGGCATTTGGCGGTGATCTTGAGGCTATCAATATTTATAGTGGGCTTGTCGCAGCAAAAAAGATTTTCCAGGCGGATTTAGCTATTGTTTGTATGGGTCCTGGAATTACAGGGACTTCAACCATGTTGGGCTTCACGGGAATGGAACAGACTGAGATTCTTCATGCCACTGCCTCTTTAGAAGGAATTCCTGTACTTATTCCAAGGATTAGCAGTTCCGACCAACGGGCTCGACATCAAGGCTTGAGTCATCACACAAGGAGTGTTCTTAAGCATACGCTTATATCCGTACATATTCCAATACTTGAGGAATTTCGGCCCGATGATTTAGGGCTTCATCATTGGCATCTAGGTGAACAGAGTTGGGTAGGCGATTTAAGAACCGTTTTAACCCATTATCCAGAGCCCATTCAAACGATGGGAAAGAGTTTGGATCAAGATCCTTTATTTTTTCATTCTGTTGCCTTGGCTGCTGATTTTGGTCTTTTTTTAACAATGGTTTCTAATGACCCTTACTCACCAGAAGATCTTTCACGGAAATGGGAAGCTTGGACCAGCTTTTAAGTTTGTTGCGTACTTCCCATACCTTTCCACATAGTCGTAGAGAATTCTCTGAGTAATAGATTTTCATGGTTTCCTCCTCGTATGGGTTAAAATTAGTTTCAAATCATTTTCAAATGGGTTCAACGTTTGCTTTTGTTCTGAGATTATGAAGGAAAAGGACAAGCTAGAACTATTTTTTATTGGAGGTCTTAATGGTGAACCAATTTTTGGAGAAAACAATCGATTCAAAAGAGATTTATCAAGGAAAAATTATCTCCGTTCACTTAGAACAAGTCGAATTGCCGAATGGGAAGCAAGCAAGTAGAGAAATTGTGCGACATCCCGGTGCAGTAGCTATTGTGGCAATCACCGAGGATGGACGGATCGTGATGGTTCGACAATTCCGAAAGCCATTGGATCAAACGATCTTTGAAATACCAGCTGGGAAGTTAGAAAAAGGGGAAGATCCGTTAGCATGTGCGAAGCGAGAATTAATAGAGGAAACAGGCTATTCGGCTCAAGAGATGAAAGCGATCGTTTCCTTCTATACTTCACCGGGATTTGCTGATGAATTTATCTATATCTATGAGGCAAAAGGCCTTACGGTGGGTGAAGCAACCCCTGATGAAGATGAATTTGTAGACTTACACCTACTTACTCTAGAAGAGGCTATGGACAAAATAACAAGTGGTGAAATTATTGATGCAAAGACGGTCTTTGCTGTTTATTACTGGCAGAATCAATATTTAAAGAAGGGTGCACATGCGTGAATTTTTTGTAGACCTACATATCCATATTGGAAGAACATACAAAGGACAAGCTGTTAAAATTACAGCCTCTAAGAATTTAACCTTTTCTAATATCATGCAAGAAGCCTCTGACAAAAAGGGAATCGATATGATTGGCATTATTGATATGCACTCACCTCAGGTTATAGAGGAAGTGGAGGGTTATATCAAGAATGGGGAGGTTATAGAGTTAGAGGAGGGGGGATTACGTTACAAACAGACAACCATTATTTTGGGAAGTGAAGTTGAAATTCGTTTTCCTGAATGCTCAGGCACTGCCCATTTTCTAACCTATTTTCCTAATCTAGAAAGAATGAAGCAATTTAGTTCTTGGCTTTATACGAAGGTAAAGAATGTGCATTTAAGTACACAACGCTTGCATGCTTCTATGGATGAACTCATGGAACAGGTGGCCAGCTGTGAAGGAATAGTAATTCCTGCCCATGTATTCACACCATTCAAAAGTGTCTATGGAAATTGTACGAATTCCATGAGTAATCTCTTAGATATGAGCCTCATTCCAGCTGTAGAACTTGGACTTAGTTCAGATTCTGATATGGCTGATTGTTTATCAGAGCTTCATCCTAAGACATTCGTTACGAATTCCGACGCCCATTCCTTACCCAAAATAGGACGTGAATATCAAAAAATAAAAATGCAGGATTGTAATTACCAAGAATTATGGAAGGCATTGTGGCGTAAGGATGAACGGAAAATTACAGCTAATTATGGTTTGAATCCGAAACTTGGAAAATACCATTTAACAAGATGTGCAGCCTGTTCTGAGCTTATTCGTGAAGATGATGGGGAACGTTGTCCGTACTGTGGACATAGTCAAATCATTAATGGCGTGTTTAATCGTTTAAGGGATATTGCAGATTTAAATACGCCGCAGCATCCACCCCACAGACCCCCTTACGTGCATCAGGTTCCATTAGAATTTATTCCTGGTCTTGGACCTCGGAAGCTTAAAGATCTGCTTGACTGTTTTGGGACAGAGATGAGAGTTCTACACTTTGTAACAGAAACAGAGTTGGCAGCTATAGTGGGTGAGACGCTTGCCCGGCTGATTATTCAAAACCGTCTAGGAATCGTCAACATTGAAGAAGGCGGAGGAGGAAAATACGGGAAGATCCTTTCCCACTAGCATATTCATCACCCTATACTCATATATCTTAGGATAACAGTGTAGGGGGGAAATGAAATTGCGCAGGCAAAAATTAGGACAAACTATACAAGCACATGTTAAAGAAAATTTTTCACTATATTTATTTACCCTTGTATTGTTTACTATGGGTGTTAGCTTTGGAGCTATTGTGGTAGGTTCATTAGAGATGAATCAAAAACAGGATTTAATGAATTATCTTGGACAGTTTTTTCATGAGTTTAAACAAGGGATGGATGTGAACCCGCGTTCCGCATTTCAACAATCCTTCATCCAATACCTTAAATTCATTGGAATAATGTGGATACTTGGGATGTCCATTGTTGGGCTGCCCATCATCTTAATTATGGTATTTCTTAAGGGGCTAGTTGTAGGATTTACGGTTGGGTTCCTTATTCAGCAGTGGCATTGGAATGGGTTACTTGCAGCTGGACTCACTGTATTACCGCAAAATTTAGTGGTTATTCCAGCGGTGATTATCGTAGGAACAGCAGGAATTTCCTTTTCTTTACGAATGATTCGATCTCGTTTTCAACGCATAGGAGAGCCGATCCTTCATCATTTCATCCGATATTCGATTCTTGTCATGCTAATGGGTGGAATACTTTGTAGTGCAGCCTTGTTTGTCTCATTTATCTCACCGATCCTTATGAAACAATTAAACCTTTGAATAATGAAAAGGGCTATTTTGCAAGAGGCATAATAGCCCTTAATCCTTTTAGATATAAACAATTATTTGTAAGTTTTTTATTTGACTTCCTTTATAAGGCTCTTCTATAATTAACACTGTATACCTGTATAAAGGGAAAATGGTTCGTCTATACCTTTATATTCATTGGATGGAGTGACATACAGACTGTTTTTTGCTATTTGAGGGACGGGAGGATGCGGTGTGGAAGAACGAATTGAGAGGATTAAACAGCAATTACATTCCCATGGATATAAGCTCACCCCTCAACGGGAAGCCACGGTGAAGGTTCTGCTTGAGAATGAAGAAGATCACCTAAGTGCGGAAGATGTTTATCTCCTTGTAAAGGAAAAGGCTCCGGAAATTGGACTTGCTACCGTATATAGAACACTTGAATTGCTTAGCGAACTCAAGGTTATCCATAAGATTAATTTTGGCGACGGTGTGGCAAGATATGAATTTCGGGCAGATGATGCAGAACACCATCATCACCACTTAATTTGTATTCAGTGCGGTTCAGTTGACGAAATCGTGGAGGATTTACTTGGCGATGTGGAAAAAATGGTAGAGAGAGATTTTCTTTTTAAGATTAGTGATCACCGTTTAACCTTTCATGGAACTTGTCACCGTTGCCGTATTAAACAAGATTAAATTTGACGTTCTCGGAATATCCGGGAACTTTTTTTGTTTAATGAATGGATTCCCATTCGATATGCTTGTATAAACCTATCTTTTTACGAATAAAATGGGAATCAGGTTAGCTCTATTTGTCCCATTTTAATGTATAGGGGTGAAAAAGATGTTTATTTCTTTTACTAGATTATTAGAAGGGGTTAAACTATTTATTCTATTTATCGTTACTACCTTTATTTTTTTCAGCATTATTACATTCCTATCTGATACGATCAAGCCTAGTAATCCGTATAAAAAGCCTGAAGGAAGGGCGGTCAAGGTCATGAAGGCTGATGAAAGGCTTTATTCTTTAGAGGGTGGCAACTTTATTGATCGGCTTAAATTTTTTTATTGGTATGGTGAATAGAAATTTACGGACGATGAAGGAAAAAATCATGATTAGGTTGAATAGTAAAGTAAGTGAGTAAATGAAGGGGAAAGAATTGAACCCACTTTCCTATATGCTAACAAAGGGGAAACAGAAATGGAAACATGGCTGAACAAATTCATAGGGTACTTGGAGAAGGAAAAAGGACTAGCCAAGAATTCAATAGACTCCTACCATAGGGATTTGTTATCGTTCAAATCTTTCCTAGAATCAAGACATGTACCCGATTGGATAAGAGGAACAGATGGTGACATCGCGCAGTTTGTATTTAACTTAAGGGAAAAGGGACGAGCTCCCTCTACGATATCAAGGAACATGGCATCCATTCGTTCTTTTTATTCCTTCCTTGTTAGAGAACGGGTCGTTGACCGAGACCCTTCTGTTCATTTAGAAACACCGAAGGTAGAGAAGAAGCCTCCTCGTATTCTGAAAATTGTTGAGGTAGAGAGACTATTACGTGCACCGGACGCAACAGAGGCAACTGGACTTAGAGATAAGGCAATGCTTGAACTCCTGTATGCTTCAGGTGCTAAAGTTTCAGAATTACTTGATCTTAATGTCAATCAAGTCAACCTAGAGTTGGGATACGTCACTTGTTCGAATAAAACGAGAGAAAGGATTATCCCTCTTGGAAAATATTCTATAGAAACACTTAAGCAGTATTTTCAGGAGGCTCGTCCGATCTTAACGCGAGGGACTGAAGAAAATGCCCTTTTCTTAAATCACCACGGAAAAAGATTAACTCGACAAGGATTTTGGAAGTTGATTAAGAAATATGCCCCACTTGCTGATATTAGTACAGCAATAACACCGCATACGCTACGCCATTCTTTTGCCGCACATCTAATTGAGAATGGGGCAGACCTTCGTTCTGTTCAGGAAATGCTTGGCCATGCGGATATATCAACCACACAAATTTATATGCAGATTACGAAGTCAAGATTGCGAGAAGTCTATCAAAAATCACATCCAAGAGCATAAAGATGAAGGATACGCTTATGTATCCTTTTTTATTATTGTAAGACTATTCCGTTGCGGATATCATAAAAGAAAGATCGAAAGGAAGGGATCATATTGGGATTTAACCGTGTATTTCTTATGGTGATGGATAGTGTTGGAATTGGGGAACTACCTGATGCAAGTGAATTTAATGATGTAGGAGCCCATACTTTAGGACATATCGCTGAGAAAATGAATGGGTTATCCATCCCTCATTTAGCAAGTCTTGGATTAGGGAAAATTGAAAATTTACAGGGTGTTTCAGCGACTGATAGATCGCAAGCATACTATGGGAAGATGACGGAAGCATCAGTTGGTAAAGATACAAGTACTGGTCATTGGGAGATCATGGGACTTAAAGTGACAACACCCTATAAAACATATCCGGAGGGCTTCCCTTCTGCATTAATTTCAGCCTTTACAGCCAAAATTGGGAGAGGTGTATTGGGAAACAAGCCAGCCTCAGGGACGGAAATTATCGAGGAGCTAGGGGAAGAACATATGAAGTCGGGAGATGTAATTGTATATACATCCGCGGATTCTGTTTTTCAAATCGCAGCCCATGAGCAAATTGTTCCACTAGAGGAGCTATACTACATCTGTAAAGTGGCAAGAGAACTCACCTTAGAAGGAGAATATCCCGTTGTAAGAGTCATTGCACGCCCCTTTATTGGAACGCCAGGGCATTTTGTCCGTACACCCAATCGAAGGGATTACTCGGTTTCACCTCCTGGGAAAACTGTGATGAATGAGCTAGTGGAAGCAGGGTTTGCTTCAATAGCCATTGGCAAAATATCGGATATCTATGCGGGGGAAGGAGTTAGTGAATCCATTAAGAGTAAGAGTAATATGGATGGTGTGAATCATCTTCTAGAAGTTATGAAGAGAGAATTTACAGGGCTAGCCTTTATTAATTTAGTTGACTTTGATGCCCTTTATGGACATCGAAGAAATCCGATAGGGTATGGAGAAGCAATACAGGAATTTGACGCACGAATACCCGAAATTCTACAAGCGCTAAAGGAGGATGATTTACTCATTATTACGGCTGATCATGGAAATGATCCTGTTCATCATGGGACAGACCATACGAGAGAGTATGTTCCTTTATTGGCTTATCATAAAAGAATAGAAGAAGGGAATAGCTTAGGAATCCGCCATACATTTGCAGATATCGGAGCAACGATAGCAGAAAATTTCAACTTACCAGCCCCAGCGTTAGGTACAAGTTTTCTTAAGGTAATCGCTAAAGATTGATTTTAGGCAAGGTAACGTATGATTATTTTAAAAAAATGAGATAGTAAGTTTAAACGAAGATAAGTTCTTATTGAAGAACTTATTTTTTTTTGGAGTTATATTTCAGGAATAGTTGGTAAAGAATAGAATTAAAAATTGTTTTGGATATTTATGTATGAGGAGGAGGATTATGCAAAAGAAAATAGTTTTTCTTTTGATATGTATGTTGTGCTTAATGCCTATGACAGGTTTTGCTCAGCAACAACAGCAGTCCATTGATCTAGCACAAAACGCAAAATCGGCGGTTTTATTAGACGTTGATACAGGCACTGTTATCTATGAAAAGAACTCACATGAAAAGCTACCACCGGCGAGTATTACGAAGGTCATGACTATGCTGCTCATTATGGAGGCATTAGATCGTGGGGATATCAAATTTACAGATAAAGTGCGAACCAGTGAGTTTGCAGCATCGATGGGAGGTTCTCAAATCTTCTTAGAGCCAGGTGAAATGATGACAGTAGAAGAGATGCTAAAAGGGATTGCGGTTGCGTCCGGCAATGATGCATCTGTTGCCATGGCAGAACATCTTGCTGGAACTGAGAACGTGTTTGTGGACAAGATGAATAAACGGGCTGAAGAACTAGGCTTAAAGGACACCCATTTCTCTAATACGAATGGTTTGCCCATTGAAAATCACTATTCTTCTGCCTATGATATTGCTCAGATTTCGAGAGAGCTGCTTAAGCATGAAGGGATTACTAAATTTACAAGCATCTATCAGGATTATCTTCGCAAAGATTCTAACCGTCCCTTCTGGTTGGTGAATACGAATAAACTTGTTAGATTTTATCCCGGTGCTGATGGATTAAAGACCGGTTACACGGCAGAAGCAAAGTTCTGCCTTTCTGCCACTGCTAAACGAGACAATATGAGAGTCATTGCTGTGGTCATGGGTGAACCGAATTCAAAAACAAGAAATCAAGAAATCACTCAAATGTTTGATTATGCCTTCTCTCAGTACCAAAGTCATCCATTAGTCCAAAAAGGACAAATCATGGCCCAAACTACTGTTAACAAAGGAATAGTTTCACAAGTTAATTTAGTTGCCCCACATGCATTCGGAATCCTTTCTAAGAAAGGGGAGAAGGCTGCTGATTATGACAAGGAAATTATTGTGAATCCAAATATTACAGCTCCTGTTAAAAAAGGGGATGTATTAGGTCAATTAGTCATTAAGAAACAAGGAAATGAAATAACAAAATTAAATTTAATAGCTGAAAACAATATTGAAAAAGCAACATGGTGGGACATGATGAGAAAATCTATGAAAAGCATGATTTTAGGCTTTGAATAGGGGGAAGACATACGAATCGAGACGACAACTTTTTCGACATGACGTCTCGATTTTTTTCTAGTTTTGTCGCCTGGCAGGAATTTCCTATTCACTTGTAGAAACAAGTTCAAGAGACGCAAAACCTACAAGGAGGCAGTGAGCTTGAGTCTACATATTGATTTGGAAATCATATCGGATGTATTGGTTGTTCGTATGCGAGGTGAATTAGACCATCATACGGCAGAACACTTAAAGGTGCAACTAGAAGAAAAGATTCTAAAAGATCATGTTCGAAACATTGTCCTTAGCCTAGAACATCTACATTTTATGGATAGCTCTGGACTTGGTGTTATTCTTGGTCGATACAAGCAAGTCACGGCTAAAGGTGGGGAAATGATTGTTTGTTCCATTAATCCCATGATCCAGCGTCTTTTTGAATTATCGGGATTATTTAAAATCCTCAAGATACGTCAAGATGAAGGCGAAGCCCTTCAATTATTGGGGGTGGCCTAAAATGGAAAATAGAAACTTTATGCATTTGCAATTTTCTGCCCGTAGTGAGAATGAAGCATTTGCACGGATTGCCGTAGCGGCTTTTGTTTCCAAATTAGACCTCACATTAGATGAAATGGAAGAAATTAAAACAGCAGTTTCTGAGGCGGTAACGAATTCGATTATACACGGCTATAATGAACAAGCAGACCAAGTGGTTACAATTATAGCGAGCTATAGCGATGAGTGTATTGAGATTGTCGTTGAGGATAAGGGAATTGGTATTGAAAATATTGAGGAAGCGAGACAACCTTTGTTCACTACGAAGCCAGAGCTCGAACGTTCAGGAATGGGATTTACGATTATGGAGAATTTTATGGATTCCATAGAGATCTTAACGGGGAATAATCTAGGAACTCGAATTACGATGCGGAAAAATCTTGTTAAAGATAAAGCAATATGCAACTAGGGAGATGTGCCTATGGAAACTGATGTACGAAACGCTAGTCATCCCTATCTGACCGATGAGGAAGTTAAACTATTAATCCTAAACAGCCAAAATGGAGATCAAGAGGCAAGAGAAAAACTTGTTAATTGTAATATTCGTCTCGTTTGGTCTGTGGTTCAGCGTTTCTTGAATCGCGGATATGAAGCGGATGATCTGTTTCAAATCGGATGCATCGGTCTATTAAAGGCAGTTGATAAATTTGATCTATCCTATGAGGTCAAATTTTCCACGTATGCAGTTCCCATGATCATCGGTGAAATTCAGCGGTTCTTACGCGATGATGGTACGCTTAAGGTCAGTCGTTCTCTTAAGGAAATGGCGAATAAGGTAAGAAGAACGAAGGATGACCTTTCTAAAAGAATCGGGCGAATTCCAACGGTAGCTGAAATTGCTGCTGAGCTTGGAGTATCTCCGGAAGAGGTTGTTTTTGCTCAAGAGGCTAATCGTGCTCCTACATCCATTCATGAAACTGTTTTTGAAAACGATGGAGATCCTATAACTTTGATGGATCAAATTTCAGATAGTGATGAAGGAAAGTGGTTTGAAAAAATTGCTCTGAAAGAAGCCATCAGTAAACTGTCAGAACGGGAAAGACTTATTGTTTTTTTGCGATACTTTAGAGACCAAACCCAATCAGAAGTAGCAGAACGATTAGGAATCTCTCAGGTTCAGGTTTCACGCTTAGAAAAGAAGATCTTAAGGACAATTAAAGATCAGATCCAAATTTGAAGAGGTGGAAAAAATTCCATCTCTTTTTGTTTTATCCAATATGAACCACACTGGCATCTTTTAACTCTTATAGGTTTTGACAAATGAGGGATTCTACTTATACATCAGAGAACTGAAAGTGCAGGGAGTGATCACAATGGCTGGAAATATAAAATCACGTAAGAAATTTCAAATGTCAAAAGAACAATATCAAAAACGATCTGCGGAATTTCGTCCAAAGAAAAATATCTTTATGAATTCCTTAAAGGCTTTTGTGGTAGGTGGATTCATATGTGCCTTAGGCCAAGCTATATCGAACTTCTATATTGCATTCTTTAATTTCACGGAAAAAACAGCAGGAAATCCAACGGTAGCCACCTTGATCTTCATTTCTGTGATTTTAACAGGTCTTGGAGTTTATGATAATATTGGTCAATTTGCTGGGGCAGGATCGGCTGTTCCTGTCACGGGATTTGCCAATTCAATTGCCTCCTCAGCAATTGAACATCGCAGTGAAGGGTTTGTACTTGGGGTTGGCGGTAATATGTTTAAACTGGCAGGGTCTGTCATTGTTTATGGTGTTGTGGCTGCCTTTGTTGTTGCTTTAATAAAAAAACTTATATTTTCCTAAGAAAAAATTTGAAAACGAGAGGAGGATTTTTGATGAACCTACATGCAAGAGTAAGTCGGCAAACTTGGCAGTTCACGTCAGATATTCGTATTCTCGGTTCAGGAGTTTCGGTGGGGCCACTTGAAGGGAAAGGTCCACTTGCTAGTGAATTTGATACCATTCATTCAGATAATTATGCTAAGCAAGATTCATGGGAGAAGGCAGAACAAAGAATGATGAAGGAAGCTGCTCAGACTGCAATTGAAAAAAGTAAATTACAATCTGAACAAGTGGATATGTGGCTAGCTGGGGACTTACTAAATCAAATCATTACGGCCAATTATACAGGTCGAGAATTAGATCTACCCATGCTTGGTTTGTTTGGTGCTTGTTCAACTTCAATGGAAGGGTTAGCTTTAGCATCGGCATTAGTTGATGCTGGATTTGCTGACTACGTGTTAACTGGATGCAGCAGCCATAACTCAACAGCTGAAAGACAATTTCGCTACCCTACGGAATATGGAGGACAAAAACCTCCCTATGCTCAATGGACAGTAACGGGTGCAGGGGCAGCCATTGTGGGGAAGGGAGGGGACGGGCCGAAGGTTACCCATGCCACCATAGGGAAGGTTGTCGATCTTGGGATTAAAGACCCCTTTGATATGGGTTCAGCCATGGCTCCGGCTGCTGCTGATACATTAACCACCCATTTTTCTGATTTAGATCGAAATCCAGATGACTACGATTTAATTGTGACTGGAGATTTAGGAAAGGTTGGGTATGCCATCCTTAAAGACTTAATGAAGGATATGGGATACAATATGGACCCAGTTTATACGGATTGTGGCATGATGATTTATGCTCCTAATCAAGAGGTGTTCTCGGGGGGAAGTGGCTGTGGTTGTAGTGCAGTTGTTACTTATAGTCATATTATGAATCGAATACGACATGGGGCATTTAAAAGAGTGTTGGTGGTTGCAACAGGGGCTCTTTTTAGTCCAACGAGTTTCCAACAAGGAGAATCTATTCCATGTATTGCCCATGGGGTTGTCGTTGAGGGAGGTGCATAAAAGTTGAGTGAATATTTCATTGCTTTTGCAGTAGGTGGACTTATTTGTGTGATAGGGCAATTGTTGATGGATCTCACTAAGATGACACCTGCCCATGTGATGACGACATTAGTTGTGGCAGGGGCAGTATTAGATGGATTTGGATTGTATGATCCTTTAATTGATTTTGCTGGTGCAGGTGCTACGGTGCCTATCACAAGCTTTGGTCATTCGCTTTATCATGGAGCTTGGCAGGAAGCTGAATCACATGGATTGATTGGAATTATAACGGGAATTTTCGAACTAACGAGTGCAGGAATATCCGCAGCCATTGTCTTTGGATTTTTAGGTGCATTAGTGTTTAAACCAAAGGGGTGAATAAAGTGGCAAATGAAAAGCGAGATGTCATTATTATAACCGATGGAGATCAGGTGGCTCAAAAAGCAATTGAAGAGGTTGCACGAAATGTAGGTGGAAGATGTATCTCGAGATCAGGAGGAAATCCAACTCCTTTAACCGGTGAAGAAATTGTCGAGCAAATTAAATTGGCTAAATATGATCCCGTGCTAGTTATGTTTGATGATAATGGAAACGGAGATCAGGGGGATGGAGAGAGAGCTATTGAAATAGTTGCGAATCATCCTGAAATTAACCTATTAGGGATTGTAGCTGTAGCATCCAATACACCTATGGTTCAGGGGGTTGCAGTGGATTACTGTGTGAACGCAAGTGGGGAAATTACACATCACTTAGTTGATAAGGATGGAAATGAGCATAAGGGGCAGCCTGCACATATTTATGGAGATACAGTCGATATTCTAAGTGAGATTGAAGCACCTATTATCGTGGGAATAGGAGATATTGGCAAGATGCAAGGGGCAGATCATGTTTTGCACGGAGCGCCGATTACAACAAAGGCCGTTGAAATGATATTGGAAAGGAATGGATATAATGTTGACTAAGGCTCCGGAAAAGGTTGATAAGACTGAAAAAAACGAAGAGACAAAAGCTCATGAACCACTCAAGGATAAAAAGAACTTGAAGTTCTTTAAGAAGTTAGAAGTTAATAAAAAGATATTAAATGATCGAATGGCAGCCACTGTTAGCTATGATGTGAAGGTTCGGGAAATGAATTTTGCAGAAAAAGACACTGCTTTTTTCTATATAAATGGGTTAATTGATTCAAAATCGATGACCATTATTATGAATTTATTAGCTAAGTTGAAAAGAGAGGAAATCGTTCCCGATTCTTTAAAGCATTTTCTTGAGAGATACTTAACCAATCTGTCAGTGGAAAAAGTAAAAACATTTGATGAAGCAATTGATAAGACCCTAGCGGGCGTTATTCTCTTACTGATTGAAGATGAAGATATAGGATTAATGATTGATGCTAGGGAATATCCGGGGCGTAATCCTGATGAGCCGGATATAGAACGGGTGGTTCGGGGTTCTAGAGATGGGTTTGTTGAAAATATTGTGGTCAACACAGCATTAACACGAAGAAGAATTCGTGATGAACGACTTCGTATGGAAATGATGCAGGTGGGGACAAGATCAAAAACGGATGTTTGTATCAGTTATATAAAGGACATTGCCGACCCTGGACTCGTCCATTTATTGAAGGAAAAGATCCAGGAAATAGAAATTGATGGGGTTCCCATGGCAGAGAAGACGATAGAGGAATTTATCATGGGGAAGAACTGGAATCCCTTTCCTATGGTTCGTTATACAGAAAGGCCTGACGTTGCTGCCAGTCATTTACTAGAGGGGCATGTCCTTGTTTTCGTAGATACATCTCCAAGTATTATGATTACACCTACAACCTTTTTTCACCATGTCCAGCACGCAGAAGAATTTAGGCAGAAGCCCATGGTTGGAGCCTATCTAAGATGGGTTCGATTTTTTGGAATTTTTTCTTCCCTATTTTTGTTGCCACTTTGGATGTTCTTTGCTTTGCATCAGAACTATTTGCCACCCTCTCTCAATTTTATTGGTCCGTCTAAAATAGGGCATATCCCATTGTTTTTACAATTTATCTTTGCGGAGATTGGTACAGATTTAATGCGCTTAGCTGCTGTTCATACGCCTGCTCCGCTAGCAACTGCTATGGGTTTGGTGGCTGCTGTAATGGTTGGTGAAGTGGCTATGAAGGCTGGAATTTTCGTTCCAGAAACGATTCTTTATCTTGCTGTTGCAGCCATAGGAACCTTTGCCACACCAAGCTATGAACTAAGCTTAGCGAATCGAATTACTCGATTGGTGTTATTGCTTACTACCTATTTGTTTGGTGTTCCTGGATTTATGATTACAACGACATTATTGCTTGTGGTGTTAGCTTCGACAACATCCTTGAATACACCTTATTTATGGCCATTCATTCCCTTTAACTGGCCGGCATTGAAAAATATTATCATTCGACCGTCTATTCCCTCTATGAAAAAAAGACCGAGCATTGTTCATCCACTAAATGATAAGAGAACATAAGTTGGGCCAGCAGGTTGTCACTTCACTTCTGAAATGGTATAACTTATAGATATAAAGAATGAATAAATAATTTTACCTAGCGTTCTTGCGCCGGGGTTTTTTAGTATTTGGGATCTGAGGAGGGACAAAAGAAATTCATGTATCTACATGGAAACTCAATCATTAATGATAAAGGTCATCTCGAAATTGGCGGATGCGACACATTAGAATTAGCTAATCAATTTAAAACCCCCCTTTTTGTTTACGATGAAAAACTTATTAGAGAGAAATGCAGAAGCTATATCCGTGCATTTGAGAAGACAGGATTTCGTTATCAAGTGGCTTATGCAAGTAAAGCCTTCATCTCGCTTGCTATGTGTAGGTTGATAGCCGAAGAAGGACTTGTGTTAGATGTTGTATCAGGAGGAGAACTTTATACAGCTCTTAAGGCTGGGTTTCCAGCTGAACATATTCATTTCCATGGAAACAACAAAACCATCGAAGAGTTGCATATGGCACTCGAAGCCAAGGTAGGTTGTTTTGTAGTGGATAATTTATATGAACTTGAACTCCTACATTCCTTAGCAGAGGAAACATCTAGTCAGGTTAAAATTCTCCTTCGTCTTACTCCAGGTATTTCAGCACATACTCATGAATACATTTCGACTGGACAAGATGATTCGAAGTTTGGCTTTAGCATTAATACTGGTCAAGCATTAGAAGCAATGAAACAAGCATTGCAGATGGATCATTTCGAGGTTTTAGGTGTACACTCTCATATTGGATCGCAAATTTTTGAAACGATTGGGTTTATTGCCGCTGTAGAGAAGTTGGCGGATTTCTTATTTAAGCTTCGTGATGAAACGGGGTATGAGGTGAAAGTCTTGAATGTAGGCGGAGGATTTGGCATCCGGTATACAGAAGAAGATAGCCCGTTAGTAGCTGAAGAATATATCTCTGCAATTACGGAAGAAGTGAGAAAGCAATTTACTGCCGTAAATTATTCGTTACCCGAAATATGGATCGAACCTGGTCGCAGTATTGTAGGAGATGCGGCAACCACCTTGTATACCATTGGTTCCGTTAAAACACTTCCTGGTATTCGAACCTATGTGTCTGTTGATGGGGGGATGACAGATAATATTCGCCCTGCACTCTATCAGGCACAGTATGAAGCAATGCTTGCAAATAGAGGAAGAGAAGAAGCTTCACAGGTTGTTTCGATTGCCGGAAAATGCTGTGAATCAGGGGACATGTTAATATGGGATATCAAGCTACCAGAGGTTCAGTCAGGAGATATTCTAGCTGTATCCTGTACGGGTGCCTACGGGTATGCTATGGCAAATAATTATAATCGTATTGTTCGCCCTGGTGTTGTCTTCGTGAAGGATGGTCAAGCAGAGTTGGTCGTACAAAGGGAATCTTATGATGATCTTATTCGTAATGATCGTATTCCTGCGTCTATGTTTACTTCTAAATAATCTTTAAGTAAAATGCTGTCCTTAGTGGACAGCATTTTTGACAATGGTGAAGTAGCTTTCTCCTATTCGTTTAGGTTATAATCGTATGGAATAGTTTACAATATTTAAGTTTTGAAGGGAGTTACTACATAATGAGTAAATATGCTGTTATTGATTTAGAAAAAGGCGGACAAGTAAAGATTCAGCTTCACGAAAAAGAGGCACCTGGTACTGTGGCAAACTTCGAAAAGCTATCAAGTGAAGGCTTCTATAATGGACTTACCTTCCACCGTGTTATTCCTGGTTTCGTAGCACAAGGTGGATGCCCTAGAGGAAATGGAACAGGAGGTCCTGGCTATACCATTAAGTGTGAAACAGCAGGAAACCCTCATAAGCATGAACGTGGAGTACTAGCTATGGCACATGCGGGTAAGGATACAGGTGGAAGTCAATTCTATATTACTTATGATGCATTCCCACACCTAGATGGTGTCCACACTGTATTTGGGAAAATTGTTGAAGGTATGGACTTTGTTGATCAAATCAAGCAAGGCGATACAATGAAAGAAGTTAAAGTTGTAGAAGAATAAGGGTACAAGCAATGAAGAAACCGTTTATTTAGGTGACGGTTTCTTTTTTATTTTTATGTAAACTTTTGTCCTATTTGTTGTATAATATCAGCAGTCTATAAAACGGGCGGGGTTTGGGATACATGGCATATGAAGTGAAAATAAATTCATACGAGGGTCCTCTCGATCTGCTGCTTCATTTGATCGACAAGTCTGAGGTGGATATATATGATATTCCTGTAACAATGATAACCGAGCAATATATGCAGTATCTGTATGTCCTGCAGGAATTACAACTAGATATTGCGAGTGAATTTTTGGTCATGGCTGCTACACTATTAGAAATTAAGAGTAAGATGCTATTACCAAGAAAAGATGAAATGGTCTTTCAGCCAATATTTGATATAGAGGGCGATGAGGATGACCCACGCTTGGAATTGGTTGAAAGGCTATTGGAATACAAGAAATACAAGGTGATTGCTGAAGAATTACGTTCAAGAGAAGCCATGCGTTGCAAAATTTTTACTCGTCCGGCTGAGGATCTTGCTGCCTATCTATCGCAAATAGAAGAGAATCCCGTGGCAAATGTAACTCTCTATGATATGGTCGAAGCTTTATCTAAAGCATTAAGCAAGGGGAATAAGGAGAAGGATCGGGTCCTTTCCAAAATCCATCGTGATGAAGTTTCTGTTAAGGATCGCATTCGAGAAATAAAAGAAATGTTAAAAATGCAGAAGTCTCTTTGTTTTACCCAATTATTTATAGATACACCAACCCGTGCAGAGGTAGTCACGACATTTATGGCTATTCTAGAAATGATGCGGAAAAGTCAAGTTGTTTGTCAGCAATCTACTTTGTTTGATGATATTTTCATAACCTCCGGCAAAGGGGTGTAAGTTGACATGGATAAGGATTATGAAGGAATAAAGAGTATAGTAGAGGGACTCTTATTTGTCTGTGGCGATGAAGGAATCGACACAAAAACAATGGCAGAGCTTCTAGAACTTGATGGAGATCGGGTCACTGATATAGTACTTGATTTGCAAGCAGATTTTAAACGAAACCGAAGAGGACTGCAAATTGTAGAAATCGCAGGTGCTTTTCAGTTAACAACACTCCCGGAGCATTCCCATTTATTTGAGAAGCTTGCCTATTCTCCAAATCATTCTACCCTTTCTCAGGCGGCTCTTGAGACACTAGCGATTATCGCCTATAAGCAGCCAATCACACGTGCAGAGATTGAAGATGTTCGTGGGGTAAAATGTGAAAAAGCGATTAATACTCTACTTACGAAGAAATTGATCCAGGAGAAAGGACGAGCCGAAACAACAGGAAGGCCAATTCTTTATGGAACAACGAAAGAATTTATGGAATACTTTGGCCTTAAACATTTAAGTGATCTACCGCCCATTCCAGAAATCGTGGGAATGGAAGAGGTTGAACAGGAGGCAGATCTTCTATTTAAAAAACTTCAAGCCGCTTCAAAGTAAATGCTTTTGTAGTTGTACAGTTTTTTGCTATAATATTTCAGTATTGATAATAGAGGAGTGTCTAGAATATGATGATTGAATCTTTTTTTAATAAAATGTTAGAGTTTTTAAAGATGGAAAATGAAATTGAGTATAAAGAATTTAGCGATTACTATAAAGAAGTTCTTGCCGAATTAGATGCTAATTGGAAAGAGTATAGTCAAGAACAAGGACTTCAAGCACTTTTCATTATGGATAATCTTAAGTCAAATAGTGATTCGCGTGTTACACGTAAATTCCCTGATGCAAAGAAGTATAAGAAAATTTCTGAACGGACACAGGTTTGGGTGGAAGCATTATTTGTTCGCCTCGTTCAATTAGGAATGAATGATAAAGAAATCCAAGCAAAAATTGAAGAAATGTACGAAAATGCCTAAATTAAGTCTGAAGAAATAGCCTCGCGATTGCGAGGCTATTTCTTTTTTCATTTCATAACAGAATGGGATAAGCATATACATGTACAAATTGAAATGTTTTAAGCCCCCTCTGGGGACTATAAGTTTCTTCTGAACAGGAAGTGAATTCGATGTTTGTACAGAAGAATCAGATGAAGGAGGAGTACATGAACGGGTGGAAAAGATATCTAGCTCTTATCCTGACATTTTTCCTTGTTGGGTTAATGTTACCTTTAAATCAGGCGGCAGCAGCACCTTCTGTTTCCGCACAGGCGGCAGCTGTTATAGATGTGGATTCGGGACGAATATTATATCAAAAGCAAGGGAATGCCAAACTGCGGATCGCAAGCTTAACGAAGGTAATGACTGCAATTGTTGCAATTGAAGAAGGAAACCTGCAAGATAGAATAACGGTGCCAGATTATGCAGTTGGAACAGAAGGATCTTCGATCTATTTAAAGCGTGGAGAGAAGCTTACTTTAGAGAATTTACTTTATGGACTTATGCTTCGTTCGGGGAATGATGCAGCGGTTACCATTGCCGATTCCATCGGTGGATCGATTGAGGGCTTTGCCCAGTTGATGAATGAAAAAGCAGAATATCTTGGATTAAGTGGGACCCATTTCACCAATCCACATGGACTAGATGATAGCAATAACCACTATTCTAGTGCGATCGATCTAGCGAAAATTACGGCATATGCCTTACATAATCCAGAATTCCAGAAAATTGTTTCGACACAAGTTAAGATGATTCCACAAGAGGGGGAGAAGTGGGATCGTAAGCTTTACAATAAGAACAAAATGCTTCGTCTCTACGATGGGGCAGATGGGGTCAAAACAGGGTATACCAAATTAGCTAAAAGATGTTTAGTATCTTCTGCAACAAGAGATGGGAGGCAAATTGCGGTTGTTACATTAAACGCACCCAATGATTGGGACGATCATGCAAGGCTACTTGACTATGGATTTCAACAATTTAAACCGACACAAATTGTTGGAGAGAATGAAAGAGTAGATGAGCAAGAAGGATTATATACTGTTAACTCCTTTTCTTACCCACTAAGCCAGGAAGAAGAGGGGAAAATTGAGAAAAAGGTCATAAAAAATCATGCGGTAGATAAAATGTTTCCCGGAGTTGTTGTAGGGTACCTCCATATTTATCTAGGAAACGAGGAAATCGGAAAGGTAGGGCTAACCCGTAAAGAAGCTCGGACAAGTAGCCATGTTGTGCAACCAGGATTATGGACTCATTTTCTTCAGATTTTGAAGTTATTTGTACTCGGAGGCATTCAAAATGGTTAATTATATTTGGGTTGCCCTCATTCTTATTGGAATTATTGTATCGGGTATTAACGGCAAAATAGACCACGTTAGTCAGGCGGCTTTTGAAGGAGCTAAAACAGGTGTAAGTGTTTGCTTTGGGCTGATTAGTATTCTTACATTCTGGCTTGGAATGATGAAAATTGCTGAGGAATCCGGGTTACTTTCTAAACTTCAAACATGGCTAAATCCAATTGCCCGATTTTTATTTCCAAGTGTTCCTAAGGATCATCCTGCAATGGGTTATATTCTCTCTAATATGAGTGCCAATATTCTTGGCCTCGGCAACGCTGCCACTCCTATGGGGATCAAAGCAATGGAAGAACTTCAGAAGCTAAATCCAGATCCGAAGACAGCTACACCAGCTATGTGTACACTTCTAGCTTTAAATACCTCCAGTATTACACTTATTCCTACCACGATAATAGCTATTCGTATGAATTACAATTCAACAAATCCTGTTGAGATTGTGGGAACTACTCTATTTGCTACTATGATTGCCACTTGTTCTGCCATTCTTCTAGACAAGTATTATCAACGTCGCACATGGAAGCATAGGAAAGGGTGAAAAAACTTGTATGAGGTTATAACGACTGCTTCCGTTTGGGCAATTCCATTGTTGCTTTCAACCATTTTGATTTATGGTATGGCCAAAAAAATTCCTGTTTTTGAGGTATTTACAGAGGGGGCTAAGGATGGGTTTGGTACCGCTATTCGAATTATTCCCACATTAGTTGGAATGATGGTTGCCATTTCGATTTTCCGAAGCTCCGGTGCCCTTGATCTGCTTACTCAATGGTTTAAACCATTACTTCAATATTTTCAAATTCCAGTTGACATCATTCCTTTAGCTCTATTACGACCCATTACTGGTGCAGGCTCCTTAGCTGTAACGACAGATATAATTGCCACACATGGACCTGATTCTTTCGTTGGTAGATTAGCTGCTACCATGCAAGGAGCAACTGATACAACCTTGTATGTTTTAACTGTTTATTTTGGTGCTGTTGGTGTTCGAAATTCGAAATATGCATTAAAGGTTGGTTTAGCAGCTGATTTAGTTGGTGTAATTGCTTCAATTTTTATCGTGCGTCTGATTTTTTCTTGATCTTGGCTTTTAGCCCTATGTTCAAAGTTGAATCTTGAGTCAATTTCGTATAAAGTAAGAAATGTTTGGAAGACCACGTGGAAGGATAGATGAAAGTGGAACGCCTTCAGAAGGTTTTGGCAGCAAGGGGTGTAGCCTCACGGCGCAAATGCGAGGAAATGATCCTATCTGGAAATGTGAAAGTGAATGGAACAGTAATTAGTGAGCTTGGGTTCAAAGTAAATCCTGAGCAAGATCGAATTGAAGTAGACGGTCGGATCGTTGGTGAGACAGAGCATGTATATGTTTTGTTTCATAAGCCAACTGGGGTTATAACCAGTATGAAGGATCCCGAGGGACGCAAGATTGTTACCGACTTCATGAAGAATGTACCAGCACGCGTGTTTCCGGTAGGAAGATTAGATTATGATACTTCAGGACTACTGTTGTTGACGAATGATGGTGAACTAGCTAACCAGATTGCCCATCCCCGTTTTGAAATCGATAAGGTCTATATGGCTACCGTAAAGGGAATGCCGACAGAAAGATCGATGTCAATACTAAGACGTGGTGTAAGGCTAAGTGACGGGATGACTGCACCTGCCCAGGCAGTTATCGAAACGAAGGACCTGCACAAAAATCAAGTTGTAATTCGCTTAGCCATTCATGAAGGTAGGAATCGGCAGGTTCGTAGGATGTGCGAAGCCATTGGGCACCCTGTCCTTAAGCTCAGACGGGTTCAACTTGGGTTTCTTACCTTGGGGTCGCTACGTCCAGGAGAATTTAGATATTTAAAAAAGGAAGAAGTAGACAAGCTTCGGAATTTATTTACGAATCAGTAGGGCATTGGATGAACCAATGTCTTTTTTTAAGCACATTCGTACGTTTACTTCTATTGAAATAATGATAAGCTAGTTAATAGTCTGTATTGTCATATAAATTTCATAAATGTGTTTAAAATGTGGTTAATGTTAAAGTTATAATGAAAATAGTTTAGTTAGCACTGAATGTGTGTTCTGTGCAGGGAGTTGGAGGTATTTGTCTTGAAGGGTTCAAGAACCATTATTCGGATTTTGATTCTTGCGATTATTTTTGCAGGTGTTGGTCTTGCCATATATAATGAATTTCTAAAGGACAAGGCCGCAGTGAAGGTAGGAGTGGCAGCTCCAGATTTTGTGTTAAAGACGTTAGATGGAGATGACTTCCAGTTAAGTAAATACCGTGGTAAAGGTGTGGTACTTAATTTCTGGGGATCTTGGTGTGACCCTTGTAAAGAGGAGATGCCAGCATTAGAGAAAACCTTTCAGTCTTTTAAGGATAAGGGGATTGTTTTGGTAGGAGTCAATATTGGAGAATCAGATGTCTCTATACATAGTTTTAAAGATCGATTTGGGCTGAATTTTCCAATTGCTATGGATTCTAAGAAAGAAATTACACTGCTTTATGAAATAGGTCCTATTCCAACCACTTATTTTATTGACAAGGATGGGATCGTTAAAAAGGTAGTGATCGGAGGTCCGATGTCAGAGCAGACAATTTCAAACAACATGAAGGAAATAGTACCGGAATAGTGGGGCGAGTAGTATGGATAAAGTGAAATGTGAATGTGGGCATCCAAACCCAGTTGGAACCTATCTTTGTGAATCATGTGGGAATCCATTAGCAGGGGAAGTTAAGGGGAGCGAAGCCCCATTAGATATGAGGTATGAAGGGGTAGCTCGACGATCCCAAACCTATAATAAAACCATCATTGATAAGGTATGGAACTTCTTTTCTTCAGTAAAAATTGCTGTTTATATGATTATCATCGTATTGATTGCATCCATAGTTGGTACAGTGTTTCCACAGGAACAATACATTCCTGTGCCCAAACCACCTAGTCTCTTCTATGAAGAAACATACGGAATTATAGGGAAGATTTATTATCTACTTGGGTTCTATCATCTCTTTTCATCTTGGTGGTATGTTTCGCTACTTCTCGGAATTGGAATTTCACTTATTATTTGTAGTATTGATCGTGTAGTGCCCTTATATAAGGCCCTAAGGAATCAAAAGGTTAAGCATAGTGTTAACTTCTTGGTAAGACAGAAGCTTAATGCAGAGATCACTGTTCCAACAGAATGGGATGCGAGATTTGAAAATTTAGAGGCAGCACTTAAATCCAGACACTATCATATTCGACGTGATGGTGAGGCATTATTAGCTGAAAAAGGGCGTTTCAGCCGTTGGGGTCCTTATATTAACCATGTCGGTTTGATTATTTTCCTAATTGGAGCCCTCCTTCGACTTGTGCCAGGTTTTTATCTTGATCAGTACGTTTGGGTTAAAGACGGCGAAACAAAAAAGGTCCCAGAAACAAGCTATTATGTAAAGAACGATGGATTTAACATTGATTTTTATAATAAAAGTGATTTTCCTCAAGATTTAGGCTTTGAGGAAGGTCAAAAAGTTATTAAACAATATAAGACAAAAGCAATTTTATATGAAAACACCAATGCGAATCTTCCAGGTTCAGAACCAAATCTCAAGGAGGTTA
>DATFAS010000136.1:0-3611 GCA_035254305.1 Bacillota bacterium | reverse complement strand
TGTGTTCAACCGAATGCTATGGATATCAGCTACTTCATTCGCAAAGGTGGAGCAGAAAATAATCTAAAACAGGATTTGGAGGCGGCACGTGGTTATCAATGGAGTGTACGTGTCGGTTCAAATCATGGGACTACAGCAAAGGTTTACACGCGCAATCACACCTTTATGGCTGGACAGCCAGCTGATTTTGGAACATCGGTTGATGCTCCAAGTGCTGTGGATTACTTGTTAGGTGCACTTGCAACGTGTCTGACAGTCGGATATCGGATGCATGCATCCCGCCATTCTCTTGTAGTGGATGCTTTGGAGTTAAATCTTAAAGGGAAGTTAGATAATGTTCTCTATCACATGCAATTGGAGGATACAGGTAGCCCGGCCCTCTCACAAATAAGTGGAACATTCTATGTGAGTTCTGCAGAGGACGAAGAAAAGCTAAAGGACATCTGGCGTCTAACCATAGAACGTTCACCCATTTATCAGACGCTGTGTCACCAAGTGAAGATCGATATCAAGTTGACCATAGTTCTATAATGGGGAAAGGAGAGCTTAAGAAACATGAAGTTACCATTGTTTCCAACCACGGTTGTAGGTAGTTGGCCACGTTCTAGAGAGGTACTGATTGGGCTTCGGGACCAACGAGCAGGAAGAATAACGGGAGAGGAATTTCAACGGATTGCTGATCGGGCTGTACTGGAATGTTTGCGAGTACAGGAGGAAGCGGGCCTTGATCTTGTTTCGGATGGGGAGCAGAGGCGGGATAATTTTGTTTCCTTTGTAGCGGAGAAGTTAGAAAATGTAAAGATGCTTACCGTAGCGGAGCTTCTCGATTATGTTGAAGATAAGGCAAGCTTCGAGGAAATTCTGGGTACCTTAGATGTTCCCGCCTACTCGCTGTCTAATCCAGCTGCAACAGGTAAGATTGCAAGGCGAAAGCCCATCGCACTGGATGAGTATCAGTTTCTTAGGCAGCTTACAGACCGTCCGATTAAGGTTGCACTACCTGGGCCCTATCTACTTACCCGTTCGATGTGGGTGGAAGGATTGTCTGGGGGAACCTATCCGACGAAGGAAGCTTTAGCGAAGGATGTTGTCCGTGTTTTAAGAGAGGAATTAGAGGATCTAATTAAGGAAGGGGTATCCTTCGTTCAGTTTGACGAACCCGTATTGACCGAGCTTGTCTTCACTCAGAAAAATGCGAATCGTACATTCATGTGTGGGGCGTTAACGGCAAAGGCAGATGCTGAGCAGGAGCTTCGTTTCGCCACGGGTCTGATCAATGAAGTCATGCGTGACATGAGAGGCAGAGGAACACGTATTGGTGTACATTTATGCAGAGGAAACTGGAGTACCCAAGAAAGTGTACTGCTGCGGGGCCCTTATTTTCCACTTATGCCTTATCTCTCCGAGATGAATGTCGATCAGGTGATTTTGGAGTATGCGACACCTAGAGCCGGTGAGCTAGATGCCATCAGAAGCCTCGATCAGAAGGAATTAGGACTTGGCGTGGTGAATCCACGAACTGAGGATCTAGAGAGTGTAAGTCAAATTATTGAAAGGGCTAAGGAAGCGGCTAAGTATTTGTCCCCTGAACAAATCTTCTTAAATCCAGATTGTGGCTTCGGAACATTCGCCCAACGACCGATGAATACAGTGGATCGAGCCACGCAAAAGCTTAAGCAAATGGTTCAAGCAGCACAGATTTTGAGGAATCAATAGGAATGATAAACGTAAGCACTCTGAATTTTTCAGGGTGTCTTTTCTATAGCTAAAACATACTCAACTGATATTTCCTGGATAGCAGCTCCAATAATTTGATTCCCGCCACACTGTTTCCCTTCTTATCTAACGCTGGGCCGAATATCCCAATGCCGAACCTTCCAGGAACAGCTCCCATAATCCCTCCAGCTACACCGCTTTTTGCGGGGATTCCTATTTTAATGGCAAACTCCCCAGATGCATTATACATTCCACAGGTTACCATGAAGGTTTTGCAAATACGGGCAATGTCGGTAGGGATTACCTGATCTCCACTATGGGGATCGATTCCATTCATCGCAAATATGATTCCGATTCGGGCGAGATCTAGGCAGTTCATTTGAATCGCACATTGCTTTGTGTATAAGTCCATGAGTGGTTCCACATCTTCAACGATAATTTGATGTTGTTTCAGAAAGTAGCATAAAGCTCGATTTAAATAGGCGGTCTCATATTCCGAACGTGCGACCTCCTCACAGTAGTGAATTATGGGGGTGTGGGCCATTTCTCGAATAAAAGATAAAAGACGTTGAAGTCTTTCTTCAACTGAATTCCCTTTGATCATGTTCGTCACAACGAGTGCTCCAGCGTTAATCATGGGATTCAACGGTTTAGAGGGAGCCATCATTTCTAATTTGGCAATGGAATTAAAAGGATCTCCTGTAGGTTCCATCCCTACCCGTTCAAATACATAATCTGGACCCCAATCCATTAAAACAAGTGCCAAGCTAATTACCTTCGAGATGCTTTGCAGGGTGAATTTCTTTTCAATATCTCCTGCCAAGACGCTTAAACCATCAGGATAGTAGATGGCAATCGACAGATCATCTGGATTAGCTTTCTTTAGGGCAGGAATATAGTCTGCAACCTTGCCGGTTTTTGTGTACTTTTTCGCTTCTTCCACGAATGCCTGTAACTCATCACTTGATCGACACAGCATGTTTATCACCAAATATAGTATTCACTCTTTAACTGGAAAAAATTATTTTGTTGTATACTGTATGTAATGGAAATAAGAGGGTAGGTAGCCCTAATCAGCAAGAAGAGCAGAAGATGACCCCAGAAGGGTGGCTTCTGCTTTTCTATATTTCGAGGAGGGATGAAATGACTTATATTGCTCATATTCGTGAAAGTGATCATCAGATACAAACTGTGAAAGAGCATTTATTGGAAGTGAAAGCTCTTACGGAATCGTATGGGGAGAAGCTTGCTGTCAAACATTTGGCAGGTCTGGCTGGAATGCTCCATGATTTAGGCAAATGTACGGTTGAATTTAAAAATTATATCGAAGAAGCGGTGAATAACCCTGATAATCCACCAAAGAGGGGGAGTGTGGATCATTCTACTGCAGGTGGAAAATTACTATATGAAATGTTTCATCAAGATACTCGAAATCCTTACAAGGTTCTCTTGGCAGAAATAGTAGGGAACACGATTATTTCTCACCATTCTTATCTACAAGACTATCTAAATCCGGATTTGGAATCGAATTATCTTCATAGAGTTCAAGATAAAGAATTGAAAGAATATGATCAAACCAAGCAATACTTTTTTGAACATGTCATGGATGAAACAGATTTTCAAGAGTATGTAGGGAGAGCTGCGGTGGAATTACAAACCTATCTAGCAAAGGAGCCCCCTGAAAATTTCGGAAAACAGATGATGTTCTTAACCAAATTCCTATTTAGTACTCTCATTGATGCCGATCGAACGAATACTCGACTATTTGAAGAAAACAGGACTTACCCAGTTGAAGTAAATCTTTTACAGTTTTAATATGTCATTAAAATGTTAGGCGGATATGTAAAATCCACTTGACTTTTTCAAAGTACCCCAATAATCGCAAAGAAGGCACT
>DATFAS010000135.1:0-3533 GCA_035254305.1 Bacillota bacterium | reverse complement strand
TCCGGTTTTCTTACCAATGCCCGTGCAATAGACAATCGCTGCTTTTGCCCACCTGAGAAGTTAATCCCTCCCTGTCCAATTCTACTTTCATAGCCCTCGGGAGAGCTAGAGATAAATTCGTGTGCCTCAGCCATTCTAGCTACACTTTGAATTTCATCGAAGGTGGCATTTTCCTTTCCCCAGCGAATATTTTCTTGAACTGAACCCGTAAACAACATTGTTTTTTGGGGCACGATAGCCATTCTTTCTCGTAAATATTTCGGGTTCTGCTGTCGAATATCGATTCCATCAATCTTTATCGTACCAGAGGTTACATCATAGAATCGTGGAATTAGATTTACGAGAGTACTTTTCCCCGAACCAGTCGAACCGATCATACCAATCCATTCACCAGGCATACAAGTGAAGGTTATTCCTTTGAGAATGGGATCACCATTCATACCCTTATAGGAAAAATTAACCTGCTCAAAGTCAATTCTACCTTTCTCTCCCTGCGTCTCTATTGGTTGATTCGTCCATGTCATTGGATTTTCCTGAGCAAATACTTCACCGATTCTTCCTGCAGATGCTTTTGCCCTCACAAACCAATTAAAAACCATAGCAATTAACATAAGAGAATATAGAATTTGAGTCATATAATTAATGAAAGCAATAATATGCCCCACCTGCATTTGACCATTATTTACCCGTACGCCACCGATCCAGAGCACAGCAACAATTCCCGCGTTCACTGTCAATACAATCCCTGGGCTAAAGATGGACATCACACGCATAGCAGAGGTAGATCGCCTCTGTAATTCTTTGTTTGCAAAATTAAATTTATCCATCTCATAGTCAAATCGATGAAAAGCTTTCACAACCCGAATTCCTGATAAATATTCGCGAATGACACGATTCACATGATCAAGAGCATCTTGAACCTTGGTAAAGAAAGGAAAGCCATACTTCATATTTAACACGATTAATAAACAGACTATCGGAACAACTACTGCTAATACAAGAGTTAGATGTGAATTAAGCCGAACAGCCATTACTAAACTACCCATGCAAAGTAACGGTGCCTTCACAAATATTCTCATCATGCCATTAACAAATACTTGAACTTGGTTTATATCATTTGTGAGTCTTGTTACAAGTGAAGCTGGATCAAATTGATTCATATTTTCAAAAGACAGACTGTGGATCTTTCGAAACAAATCTGATCTTAATTCCGCCCCGAATTGCTGGGACACGGTGGTAGAAATAACATTGCGTATAGAAGCAGCCACTGCTCCAACCGCTGTGATAAGGAGCATGAACCCTCCCATATGCCATACAACATCCATTTGCTTATTCGCAACACCTACATCGATGATTTCGGCCATAATTGTTGGTTGAAGAAGATCACTTAATGCTTCAATGGTTAAGAAAAGGACCGCAACGAAAAATTTCTTTCGATATCTTTTACTATATTTGGTGAAAAAGGACATGAAAAACTCCCTCCCAGCCTTGTGGGTTTGTTCTATATAAATTTCTATTCACATAGTGGCGTAACTTTTCTTACTCTATTTGAGCATAACATAATTCCTTTCTAGATGTTGTTAATTAGGCTGAAATCCAAAAAAACCCACCCGGCTCACTAAATGGTTCAACAAATTCCATTCAGTGAATAGGTGGAGCTTTATGAAAATGATCATTATACCTTAAAACGTTCAACTAACTGCTGTAATTCCTGTGCCATTCTAGTTAATGATCCAACAGAGGTAGAGATTTCCTCCATTGATGCTAGCTGTTCCTGGGATGAAGATGCCACATGTTGGAATCCATTGGCAGATTCCTTAGCAATATGAGCAATTTCACTTATAGAAGCATTCAGTTCCTGACTGCTTGCTGACAATTGTTCAGCGGTAGCTGATACATCTTCGATTTGCTCAGCCACTTGACTGGCAGCTTGAACGATACTGGTGAAGACCCCACCCACTTCATTCATCATTTGAGAGCCTGATTGAACCTCCTTGGTCACATGACCCATGGCCTCGACTGATTTCTGTGCGTCTTCTTCAATCATATGAATTAATGTTGTAATTTCTTTCGCAGAAACGGTACAGTCCTCTGCTAATTTTCGCACCTCGTCAGCGACAACAGCGAAGCCTCGGCCGTGTTCTCCTGCTCTTGCCGCTTCAATAGCAGCGTTAAGGGCAAGTAAGTTCGTTTGCGCTGCAATGTCGGTAATGACTTTTACGATCTTCTCGATATCCTTAGAACGTTGGTGAAGAGATTGAATAATGCAAGCAGATTCATCCGTAGCCTGATGGATAGACTGCATTTGGTGATGAGTGTCGGTAACAATTTGGTTTCCTTTTGCCGCTAGATTGGATGCTTCTTGTGATGCCTCCGCAACCGTCGATGAATTCTCTGCAATTCGTTGAATCGCTAGGGTCATTTCACTAGAAGCACGTGCTCCCTCTTCAGCCTGTTGCATTTGCCCCTCTGCGCCTAGCGCAGCACTTTGAATATTTCCACTAATTTGTTCTGATAATTGTTGTACTTGCTCTCCCGTAGCAAAAAGCTCCTCAGCACTTGCTGCAAGTTCAATTGCATTCGTATTCACATGTTTAATTGTACCTTGAATACCATTCATCATATGATTAAAAGATTGGGTTAATACCCCTAGTTCATCCTTGGATTTGTATTCTCCATGCACCAGTAAATTTCCTGATTCTGCTTGTGCCATAAGAGATTGAATGTTTTTTAAAGGGATAATGATCATTCTCGCTACAATAAATCCTATCGTGATTACGAAGAGAATAGCTAGAATATTTAACGTTAAAAGAATTGTTCCCGCAGAGCTTGCATCATCACTATTGGAAAGGTTTGTTTTTGTTGCGATATCTAGATTGTAATTGGTTAATTCCTTAAGTGATTGGTTAAGCTGGGTATTAATGGTTTTAACTTTCGTTACATACACATTGAATGCTTCTTTATCCTTATTTTCCATAGCCAAGTCAATCACTTCTTTTCGGATATCCCGATAAGTTTTGAGGATTTCCTTATACTTCGTAGCCATTTCTGTTTCTTTTGTGTCTAATTTTGTCTTTTCATAATTCTGCATGAGCTGATTGTTCTCTTCTGCCTTCGCATCAATGTCTTTCTTTACTTCCGTGTTTATGGAGGAATCTTCCGTAATCATCAATTCTAATAAGTCATTTTCTATCACGTGATTATTAGATTTAATCTGAAGCAAATCGGATACGGGAATTAAACGATTTTGGAACATATCCTGCGAATTCTGTGCCATATTCTTCGTATAGTGATACCCTACATATCCAATACCTGCACAAAAAGCAACCCCGATCAAGATGATGAAAAAGATCTTCTTGGCAACCGACATGTGTTTTAACATACTCTCTCCTCCTATCATTCCTTCTCCTATGTAGTTTATTGTTTTAGTCACACGTTCGTATAAACTACGGTGATTATTAAATAATTACAAATTAATTACTGAACTTTAATTGAATGACTACTTTAACCCAATCCGAAAACCTTGTATACTT
>DATFAS010000134.1:0-11487 GCA_035254305.1 Bacillota bacterium | reverse complement strand
GAGCACACTACCTAGAAAAATTTGTCCCCATCCGGGTGCAATCACCATTCCAGCCACAAAGGAACGCGCATAACCAGGCTTAATAGAACCCAAGGTTGAGGTTGCTGCCGTTTGCATTCTTGCTAGATTAGGCAGGAATTTCAAGCGCATGATGCCCATTTGATGTAGCCCCATGAAGAAGAGCACAATTCCAGCGAATACCTGCACCCAACGCACAACAGGCTTCACCGCCTGACCAATTAATGAAGCAATAATCCCGAGTGTTACCATCATAACTATGAATCCTAATACAAAAAACACAGCATTTTTCCAAAACTTCTTTCGTAAAGACGCACGATCGTTAGCCGAACCGGCTACCTCCCCGCTTAAATAACCAAAAAGTGCAGGGATCATAGAGAGGACTCAAGGTGCACAAAAAGCAATGGCCCCAACACCAAAGGTTAAAAGAAAAGGTAATTCTGACATATTCTCCTCCCTTCGCAAACATATAACCTATTTTTAATTATATTATAACATTTTATTATTTAGTACATTATTTTTTCTTATTTACTCTTTCGTTCTTCCTATAAAAATAGACTCTGTCCAAAGAAGACAAAGCCCTATGCTTGTTGACAAATATACTCGTGAATAGCTTTTGGAACTTGATCAAGGGAATCAAGGGTATAGAAAGCACCCTGCGGTTTTATATCAATTTTCACTTCATTGTATTTCCACTCCGTCTTAGCCGGAATATAGATGACATGAATCCCACACTCAAGACCGGTTAGAATATCCGTTCGTAATGAGTTGCCTACCATCCAGGTTCTTGAACGATCAAAATTCATCTTTTGGAGGATTTCCTCTAATGCTCCTGTATCCTTATGTGAGGAAATGAAAATCCGATTTTCAAAATATACACCAAGCTCAAGCTGGGTGATTTTCCTCATCTGATTGTTCTTGTCTCCTCCCGTATGTAAATAAAGCTCATGCCCTTCTTCTTTTAGTTGTTGGAGGATTTCGTTCATCTGCGGATAAGGCTCGACCTTCATCTCGAAAACACTTTTCCCAATCTCCTTAACGATCTTTAACTCCCTATCCTCCTTTGTCCTCCCCGTCTGCTCTAAAAAATAGTTATACGTATCCACAAGAGATTCAACAAACCTCTCTGATGTCAATCCATGCTGTGCGATGGAAGCCAGATCAATTTCTAGCTGCTTTTGTTCGATCTCCTGTTTGGTTTTTGTTGAGAACCATTCACACATCCGTTGGGTAAATTGATTGATTACAAGATGAAAGTATTTATTACAATGAGCCAGTGTGTCATCTAGGTTGAATAGGATATATTGCTTTTGCATAGTATCTTCCTTAACTGAGTGTTTTTAGGTGTATCCATAGTATGCCTTATTTTCTGCTATTCACTGCAGAGATGGGGATATATAGTAAAAAAGGAACAGCCATAAGCAGTCCCTAAGTATTCCTATGCCTATTTTATTTACTTTCTTCTATCCGCTTCCGATTCTTCATTATCATCCAAGCCATCTCCAGCCTGATTGCCTAATGCACCTCCTGCAATAGCCCCTGCAACCGTGCCTAGCGGTCCAAAGATAGAACCAACAGCAGCACCCGCCACTGCACCTCCAGCTGTTCCCACTGCCTCAGCCGTATCTGCCATAGCATCGTTTCTATTTCGTTCCTTATTTTTTGCCATTCAAATCAATCCCTTCGTTTATAAGATAGGAATCGCTATAACCTTCACCCGCGTATTCCCGGAACATATTTTGCCCGGCTGGGTAGGGATTTATTCGATCCTCATTTGATCTTACCCTTTTCATCTACCCACCCCCCAATGTTCGAGAAATCTCTAGGCTTTCATTCTACCTACTATCGTTACATGACCATAATCTGAGTAAAGGGGATAATCACACAAAGGCTTCGAAGAACAGCATCCAATATATACCATTTATGTTATATATAAATAAATCCAACTACAAAAATACACTGAATATCACAAAATGGTTCATATTAGCTACCTGCCCAAGGTTTACACACAAACAAAAAGTAAGATATAATAACCGGGTAAATCACTAGGAGAGGAATTCGTAGCATGAGATTGAGATTTATCCGTGGTCTATTAATCAGCTCCATGATTAGTAGTTTAATAGGAACTACCGCGTACGCTGAGACATTAGAAGAGCTGAACAAATCACTCACAAACGTTAATAAACAAGTATCAACTGCTAGCTCCCAGCGAGATGAGCTGAAGGCAGAAACAGAAAACCTCAAGCAAGCATTAGAATCAATGGATAAGGAAATCAAGGCCAATAAACAAAGCGTCGAAACGATTCAAAAACAAATTCTCCAACTTAACGAGAGTATCCGTAAAAATCAAGCACTGCTCGATCAAGATGAGCTTGAATTCGGTAAACAGGCAAAAGTCATGTATGAAGAAGGAGAATCGACCTTTCTAGATGTCCTGCTAGAAGCAAAGAACTTCGGGGACTTTTTGACTCGTTTGGACGCATTTCGAATGATTGCAACAAGTAACTCCAACAAAATTACGAAGATGAAAGCACTTCAGCAAACCATTGAAAATGAAAAAGCAGATTCCCAACAAAAGCTGCAAGATGTGGAACAAAAACAAGAGGAATTAAAAACATTAAAAGAAACGAAAAAGATCCTTCAAAAGCAGAAAGAAGCACAAATTGACCAATTAGACCGTACCATTTCCTCCAAGAAGGAAGAAGCAGATCGACTTCAAGCAAAGATAGATTTTGAGAAAAGGGAAGCTCTCTTCGCCAAAGAACATCCGATCCTTGATGATGGTGGATCTTTCTTGCGTGGTACGACCTACAAGGGATCAGCAGGTTCCATCATTTCTTTTGCCTCCGGGTTTAAAGGAGTTCCGTATGCCTGGGGTGGTACCTCCCCATCAGGATTTGATTGTTCCGGTTTTACCCAATATGTGTATAGAAACGCAGGGGTTCCATTAAGCCGGACTGCCGCAACCCAATTTCAACAAGGGGTCCCTGTTTCACAATCCGATTTACAACCAGGTGATCTGGTGTTCTTCTCCACCTATGGCCCTGGAGCAACCCATGTCGGAATCTATATTGGCTATAACATGATGATTGATGCAGCAGACAATGGGGTAACCTTAAGTAATATTACGAATTCTTATTGGGGATCCCGATACATTGGGGCTAGAAGAGTGTTATCCTAACAGCAAAAAAACCGAACCTCCCGTGAATTAAGCGGGACTCGTTCGGTTTTTATTCTTTTAAAGGAAGATCAGACAGTTTGACAAATTTTAAGCCTCTTTTGATCAACTCCGGAATTGCTGCTTTTACCCCCTCTGCTGTATCACCCGAAGGTTGATTCATATGTAGAATCACAATCGATCCGGGTTTGGCGGACATAAGCGCATGCTTCACCTGCTCGGTATGAAAGGTTGCTCCGGCATCACCAAGCACCGAGTAACCAACAGGCCTTTCCTTAAGATCAGCAACAATGTTCACAGCAACGTCATCATAGAAAGCTGTCCCTGAACGGAAGAATTTCGGCGCTTTTCCGGTAAGCTTTTCTATTTTTTCATGATTGAGTTGGACCTCATCCACCACTTCCCCTGGATTTTTCGTCCCTTGAATACCATATTCAGATCTGCCATTCACCGATAGGGGTTTATGTAGTGAACCATGATTTTCAATTTCAAATAAGGGCGACTGGGATAAGGTTCTAAAAGTATCGGAATTCGCATCAATCCAGCGACTATTTATGAATAGCGTAGCTGGAATCTTCATTTCCCTGAGGTAGTTGATTAAATCTGCATCATACCCACTTCCATGTATTCCTCCACAGGCGTCAAAAGTTAAGGCCACCACTAATTGATCCGTATCAATATGTCTTTGGATTCCGTGTAAAGCTTCACCCCATGCTGTTGGGCTTTGACCCTGATATTTATTGATGATGATGTCTCGAATAGTAGGCTCAGAATCATCCTTTTCATCCTGCTGAGCCGGTCTGGGTAGTTCAGCCTGATGAGGTGAGCTTGATTCTTTCTTGTTTGCTGAACACGCGATTAGTAAACACAGACAGCTAAGCAATAACCATTTTTTCAATTTAATCCTCCACCTCCATCAATTCCTTATAGAACGACATGTTCCTTCCCCTCTCTTGCAATAAGTGTAAGAAAAGCCTGACAGAATCTGTCAGGCCCCTTCCTCTTGTCGTTCTAACGATTGACTATAATTCATGAGTTCGCTATGGATTCGATCCAAATTTGCGATTAATTCTTCATTACCTTCTAGTTCCATCTGAATCATAGCATCTTGTATGAAAGCTTCTGCTTGAGCAATCTGTGCTTTTGCTTGCCTTACCTGATCTGTACGGCTAATCGTAGAAAGATGTTGATTCCATTCAGTAAATTTTGCAGTATGTTGTGATGGCTGATCACGAAGGATTTTCTTAAGTTCAGCACTTAAGGTCATTAGCTTGTTCATCGTAAACTCCTTTTGAAAGTGTGAATGTTAAAATTAGATTTCCAAATTCCGTCTTTTTACATTCATCCTTTACAAATCTAAAGGAAACCAGGAAAAGCTATTCCATGTCTAACGTTTCTAGCCACTCATCAACCGTAGAAACCTCTGCTTGGCGAGGAAAAACCTTCTCCATTAAGACACGGTGGACTTCTGGATCTCCATCAAGACACGCATCAGAAAGGACAATCAATTCATAATCCTTATCAGCTGCTTCTCTTAACGTAGACAGAACCACCCCACTTGTCGATATACCTGAGAGGACTAGTGTATCGATCTTATTGGCACGTAAAATCATCTCGAGATCGCTACCGGAGAAAGCACTCACCCGTCGCTTAGTGACAATCGGCTCATTCGGGCATCGTTTAAGGAACGTGCTAATTTCCGTTGAATCATCAGAGGCCAGCATCCCTCCACCTTGACTTTCGATCGCAGAAAACATCTTATTCTGAGGACTAACCTCAGGATAACCATCACGAAATCCTACCCGCACAAAAATAATAGGAATTCCCGCCGACCTTGCGCCCTCTACAGCTTTATGAAAAGGAATCATATGCTGCCAATGCTCATCGGTAACATAACGAGACACGATTCCATTTTGCAGATCCATCATCAACAATGCTACATTACTTTCCTCCATCCACATCATTCCTCCTACACCGTAATAAAAAATGATACTTTTCTAAATCTTCTTCATCAGTTCTTTATTCTTTATTCCTTAGAGGTCGTTGGAGAGTGGCCATCCACTTAATCACCATCAGTCTCCTTCGAAAAACTAAAATAGCCATTGTGCTATCCTTATTCTACAAAAGGAAACCAACATTGTCCATTTTTCCCAGCCTAATGTACAATCCGTTCAATTCGTTTTTTCTTCCATGACCAATGGTAATACGAATACTGCAAAATAAGACTGGCAATGAAAGCCACCGGGTATCCGACCCAGATCCCTCTTATCCCAAGCCCCGTGTAATGAGACAGCACGTATGCCACTGGTACCTCCACACACCAGATCGAAATCACACTAATCACCGTCGGCCACAACACCGTTCCGCTTGCACGCATGGTAGAAGTAATAATCATCGAATGACCAAAGATTAAATAACTCCACAGTGTGATTTGCAATAAGCTCTTGGCAATAGCTAGCGTGCTTCGATCGGTTAGAAATAGAGAAAGAATTTCGTCAGAGAAAGTGTAGACGAGGATAATCAATACACTTCCAATCACATAGTTAAGCACGATTCCTGAACGAACCACTTGATGAAGTCGATCCATTTGCTTAGCCCCAATCGATTGAGCCGCAAAAATTGAAACGGTAATTCCTAAGCTCATGGCAGGCATGGAGACATAGCTTACTACTTGGTTAACCGCCCCATAGGCGGCAGTAGCATTTGAACCAAATTTATTGACAAAGCTTATCACAGCAATCTCTGCGAGAGAAACAAGAATCATATTGATACTTGACGGAATGCCTAGGCGTAATAATAATTTCAACAATCCTACATCCATACGAAGGTGCTTACGAACAGAAGCATCGAAAGCAAGGGAATGCTTCGTTTTATGCATATAGATCAATAAGATAATAAATGTAAAAACAGTAGAAATAACAGAAGCATAGGCTGAACCATTAATACCCAATTTTGGCAGACCTACCCAACCAAAAATAAGAAAAGGTAACAAGCCCACATTCAGTGCTGTGCTCACAATAAGCGAATAAAAGGGGGTCTTAGAATCCCCAATCCCACGCATAAACGTCGTATAAGCAATATACAAAAATAGAATAGGCATAGACCAAAACAGGATTCGCGCATAGTGAACACTGACGGCAAGGATATTTTCTGGGGTTCCGACTAATCGTAGTATTTCCCACGTGAAAATCCCTCCAACCACAGATAAAATGACTCCAAGGATAAAAGTAAACGTAATCGTCGTCCCAACGATCGCCTTAAGACGTTCAATATTCTGTGCTCCATATGCTTGCCCAATTAGGATGGCACTACCCGAACCAACCCCAATTGTAAATGAAATCAGTAGAAAAAATAAAGGAAAAAACGACGAGATAGCCGCCAATGCATCGACCCCAAGCCAACGCCCTACTATAATACTACCTGCTAATTGTCCAATCGATTGCAGGGCATTGCTTAGAATGAGAGGGATCAGAAATGTAACCATTGTTTTCCACAGTGGTTGCTGAACCGTGCCCTTACTTTGTATTGCAGTACTTTCCATATATTCCTCTCCTTCAAGACTTTTCTCGGTTGTATCCACATTCTCCATATGGTTGACGAATCTCAAGCCATTTTTGTTCCAGTTTCTTTAATTCATCCTTCGGATCCACATAACCATACTCTGGCTGCTTTAGCGTCTCTAACACTTCAAAAACAAACGCCTCCTCGCCAAATTGATTCCAATCTGCCTGTAGCATGCGGTTATAATGGCCTCCATTTCTCAACGTAAACAGCTTGCCATTCATAGTTTTCAAATCCATCGAGCTATCGATAAATACCTTCTCGTTCTTTAAATTTCGAATCTGGTAGACACCTGCTTCTTTCGTTGTTTCTTTGTATTGTTGCTTAAGTTCCTTTTTCCGATCCATCACTTCAACCTACCTCCTCTATTTTTTCACCCAATATTGACTGCCATCTGATTTCCGGTCCATAAAACCATATTCAATTAAATATCTTCTGATCGTGACATAATCCTCATAAACAGCCTTCAAAATCTGATTGACTTCCTTCTCGTTATAAATATGGTCCCCTTCAAAAAGCTTTGCTATTTCCCGAAGCACGACTAGTTTTTGTTTCTCTTTCAAAGGAAACTTCAGAAGTGGCCCACTCGTACCTTCAGGAAGGTACTTCTTCAGGATTTTCTCATTCTCCTCTTCCGTCACATTATAGCGTTCATCCACCATCCTCGCCGTTTTATGAACCTCGATAAAAGCTGGCGCATATGCATCCTTTTCCTTCAAAAGTTCCATAATGGCGAGAAACACCTTCGCCTGACGTTCCTTCTCTTTCAACACGAATCGATGATTGCGAATGGTGGAAGCACTGCCGATATTCATTTCCTGCTGGATCTGTGCATCACCTTTTCCCTGGTAGAAAAGCTGAAGAAGTGTATTCTGGTGCTCAGTCAAGCCTGTCAGCTTCTTATCTAGCTTCGTTAGGTAATCAAATACAGATTGATGAACCTTCTCGATATGCACCCGCATCGATCTCTCAGCCTCGTAGAAAACTCCTTCATTCTTATAGACAATTCCTCTCTCTGTCACCTCACCACAAAGCAAGCAGAAATAATGGTCTCCCATTTGGGTATACCCACGTTTCAGCTCTTCTAAGGATGCATTCCAAAACAACTCAGACCCATTCATATAAACACACTCCATTTTCGTTTGTTATTTATATAGACATATTATTATATTGTCTATTTAATATCAAGTGATAAATAAAAAAATAAGACATACCCATTAGATTGGTTGACCTATCATATAAAAAAGCTGATCTCCATATAGAGCTCAGCTTATGGTTCTCGTTATTCGTTTGTCCCAGACAACGTTCGATCAAGATGTTCGAGTACAAATGCCCATGCATGTTCATGCGCATCCCTCGACTCCTCATCAGGAAATCCAGAATGAGTGAGAATCAAGAGTGTACCCGTTCCATGTGGTTCCAGTTCAACGGTCACAACGGTTTCCGCCCCTTTCGTCCCCTTTGCTCCTGTCACCCACGTTAGTTCAACTAGACGATCCAGCTCTACTCTGAGAAATCTTCCATAATGAGGATGCCGTTGTACCTCTGTGTTTTCTTCGGATTGATAAACCGTCTCAAAGAAAAAAACAGTATCAACCTCTCCCTGCATCAGCAAAGATCCCGGAGCAGCAAACCAACGATCAAACTCCTTCGTCCAGGCTAAAAACAGCTCATTAGGCAAAGCATTCATTCGACGTTCCACTGTCAAATGAAAGGGTCTAGATGAAAGATCCGGCGGACAAATAGGCATTTTTATCAACTCTTTTCTTAGTCTATTGTAATTGTTAACTAAGGATAGCTAGCGCCTTCTTTAGAAATTTTACTTCCAAATGCAAATCGGTAAGCTCACCCCTTAATTGGTTAACTTCCTTTTCCAGCAGGCTGACCTTGTCCAACTTCTGTATGTCCTTCTCCATTTGAATTTCCATTTGCTCTCTTTGACAAAGTAACTCGATGATCTGTTCTTGTGTTTCCTTATCTTGTGGCTGAATATCTGTTATCAACCCCCAAGAAAACCGGGCTATTAAACGTTCCATAACTCCTTTTATTTCCTTCGGTGGTACTACATTAAAGCAACTCCTTATTGAAGTAAAGAATCCCGATAGCTGAATAAGAAGTTAACATATTGACCTCGTTTAAAGGCTATAAAAAAAACTTACAAGAAAGACTTTCCGTTAAATGCTTTACTCTACCATCGTAATAACTGGAGGTTTTTCAAGAAAAGGCATTAAATTTGCTACATCACCTACTACTTCTTTACCTTCGTGTGACTCTAATGCTTGGTTAATTTCTTGTAAATCACCAAACTCTAACTCGACAATCAAATATAAGTTCTCATTTGTGTTCATCGCCTGCTTAACCTTATGAACGGCAACATTTTTAATAAAAGGCATCTTTTGGACTAACGGAATATGTACGTTGAAATAATATGCTTCAAACCCCTCTTTGTTGGTCGGTTCATTATAAATAACGATAATCTTTGCCATCCTTATTCCCCCTACTAAAATTAGGTAATATATAAGCATAAGATAGCACAAGATTTATCGTAAGTATATATATTTAAAATATTTTTAATATTTAGGGAGCAGTATAATCTTGTTAACATAAAATGGATTCATTCTTCCTTTTACGCTATCCTGCTGCCCGATGAGTAAACAAAAAAGGGATTGAGTAGCTTTATGAAGCTCTCGAATCCCGTATGTTTAACTTTTGTATCACATCAAATAGTGAGTAAAAAAGATTTCTTTTCAATCACAGCTTTTATTGTTGAAACACTTTTTTCGATTGATTGATTTGTTGTATCAATAATATTGGATTCATAGTGACCCAAATTGTTAAATTGCTCCCACATTTTTTCTACCAATTCAATGTTGGCATCTTCGTCCAATTTGGAACGATTGATTGCTCGTTTCATTGTTTCTTCTTTAGTCGCTCTTAAGATAATGTAATGTACTTCATAATTACCGTGTACGGCTTTTATCCACGGCTCTAAGAACCAAGGACCAACAATTCCATCTATAATCACATCGAACCCACCACGTGCAAAACGTTTTGCAGCTTCCGAAAAGGCTTCAATAACAATTAAGTTTTGTTCTTGTGATTCCGGTAAAAATGGAGGTATTGCCCCCTTTTGAATATAGTGATAGAAATCATCCGTGTGCATATGTACCGACTTTGATAAATTAGACTCTTTAGCAACAATTGATGCCGTTGTACTTTTACCAGCCCCTGGTGAACCAGTAATTATACTAATTCTGCCTTGTTTCATAAATATTCTCCTTAATTAAATGTAGGTTAAAACAACACCCTTCAACTAACCTGCCATTTACCTCAATAACTAAAAAAGGGGAGCTAAGATATCTCAACAAAAGATTCCCGTTAGGGATTACCCTTTCTATCCAAAGATTAATTCAACACTATTTAATTCTTCTAAGGCTTGAGGAATTATTTTTAGTGTGCAAGTTCGTACACCAGTACCTCCGTAAATGAAGGGGTAACGATATAGGTTTTTATCTATTACGAAAGGTAAGTTCAGACCAATCAATGGTACACTACCTACTTCGAATCCTGTTACTTTCTTAACTTCTTTCCCTGACGCTAATTTGACCTCTCTACAATCCAATACTTCTGCTATTTCATCAAAGTTGACTTTCCCTCGATTACCGGACACAACTAACGCAAAGAATCCTTTATCCGTTTTTATAATTAATGTTGGGGCTGTTTGTCCAATTTCAATACTAAAATAATCTGCTCCATCTTGAGCTGAAAGAATTTCTTTTTCATGATTTATCAACTCATATGAATACTTGCATTGCTCTAGTATTGCTTGTAAATGTTCCACCCTAATACACCTCCGTGAGGTAAATAATACCATAAGACTTGGATGGAAATGTGGAACATAAAACATACCATTCAAAGAAGATTTACATTCAAATGAATGATTTTTGGATATTATAAAACTAAGGGGTGATTGATTTTATGGCAATCGTATTCTACTATTATCCAACCTGAAGCAAAACTAAGTCGGGGAAAGAGGTTCTTTCCCATGTATTGCATGAGGAACGAAATTTGGCAGACCACATGTTAACAAAAGAAGAAATCTTACGCATTGCAAAGCAAACGGGACATTCGGTTTATGACCTACTTCGCACAAGTTCACCCGTTTATAAAGAGAAGGGTGAAGAACTTCTTCATATGAAAGATGAAGAGCTAGCAAATGTGATAGCCAGCGAACCAACACTCATAAAACGGCCTATTTATCAAATCGATAATACGTTTTATGTGCGTCCAGATGAAGAAACACTGCGTCGTATATTACCCCAATCATAAAAGGAGCCAGGAGGAGAAGAATGTTTTCCTGCTCAATTGGATCCGTACGGGTAATCAAGGCAGTACAGGATTCCGATCCACTAGGATTATTGGTATTTATTAAAGTAGCTTTAAAAAATACCCTTCTGGTGAGTTTTTTAGAAGGGTATTTTTCTGTCAGCTAGCTCAAACAAAAAAACAAAAAGGAGTTGTTAGATTTATACTCCTGCACTAAAGACTCCCTTTAGCGGAACAAAAAAAGAGAAGTCAGGTTGAAATGAACCTTCTTACTTCTCAATTTCTAATAACAATTTTGTTATATCATGTTCGAATTCAAGAAAGTATGGCTTGTTTTCATCATCGAAGATCATTAGTAGTGGTGTTTCATTTGTTGGCATGATTATTTTCACTTCATCAACCAA
>DATFAS010000133.1:0-14302 GCA_035254305.1 Bacillota bacterium | reverse complement strand
AATGTGGTCCCAACGATAGGCCTTTTCCACTTTTTCTTTGGCTGTCTTCGCCATCCTTGTTGCTTCTACTGGGTTTTGGAGAAGATAGATCAACTGATCTTCAAGTGAATGCACATTTCCAGGATAGATGGTTAATCCATCGACCCCATGCTCCACAATCTCCGAAAGCCCTCCAGTATCAGAGACAATTACGGGAGTTCCAGATGCCATTGCCTCCAGGGCGACTATACCAAAAGGCTCGTATAAGCTCGGAATAACCGAACAAGCGGCATGGGACAGAAGTTTGATACGTAGAGAATCGGTAATAAAACCGGTAAACGTAACCGCATGAGTAATCCCCATGGAAAATGCTTCGGCTTTCAGATAATCGAGCTCAGGCCCTTTACCAGCATAAACAAAATGAGCATCTGGAACTTCCGAGATGACGCGTGGAATTACATGTAGGAGATCCCAACCTCCTTTTTCACGGACCATACGAGCTATAAAAAACACCATCTTTTTGTCTAATGCTGCAGTTAAGTAGTCAGGAACGGCCTCAGTAGAAGGCTGTTGAAGGGTAATACCGTTAGGTATTACATGTACGTTTTGCCCTGCAGAGAATAACGACCTTACTTCTTTCTTCATATATTCGCTACATACAATCACTTCATTTGCTTCTTCCACTAAACGCTTCTCTTGATGATGAATTTTATAATGAAGGTACTGATGTAACCCTTGGTGGCGCCCATGTTCCGTTGCATGAATCGTTGCTACCAATGGAAGGGAGTAGGTATGTTTCATCTCGATCGCCGCTTGGGACATGATCCAGTCGTGACAATGAATGACGTCAAAGACCATACCTTGATCTGTTCTCCGGCGTATATAATCAACCGCAGCAAGATTTAAAGAGAAAGCCCAATCCATAAAATCACGGCTTTCCGGTACGAGTGTAGAGAGCCGATGAACATGTACTCGGTTTACACACTCATAGGCTGGATATCCTGCTACTGAACTGGTCAGAACGTGGACTTCATAATCCTGCCATACCAGTGCTTCCGCCAATTCATTTACAGCCCGGGCTAGCCCACCAATTAACTTAGGAGGATACTCCCAGCTAAGCATTAACACCGTTAATTTGGCTTTGGTTTGCATAATGGGAAGATTTCCGTACGGACGTTTAGGCAGAAATAAACGTATGTCCAGATCCTCAAATATCGGGGATGCTTTTTCCCAACTAGAAAGCTCTCTTGGGGCTTTTTTACCAGCGACTAAATGTTCAAACAAACTATGAAAATGGCTGATATGGGTTTTAAACCGACGAATGGCATAGTCAACCGTTGTTCGATTTTCCATGATAAACGCCCAGTCACTGCTTTGTGCGAGTAGCAACTCTCTACCTGCTTGGCGAAGCATCCGTTGAACTTCTTGATTATTGTCGTTCCAAAATCTTTCAACAAGCTGGATCATCCGCTTTTCACCTTGATGGAGGTGACGATAGAGCCAAGCGTTCGATCCCTCCAGCCATACTTCCGAATACCTGTTACGCCCCCAAGAAGAGAGGGGTAATCGTCCTGTATCTTGTTTCGGATAGTGTTGTAGGTATTCACTTGGTGTAATTAGTTGGAGCGTATTTTGGTCATAATAAAATTTCCGAAAAAGATAGTCTAGAAACTGTGGCCCTTCATACCACCAATGGCCAAATAATTCAGCATCATAAGTCGCAACCAACAAGGGTTTGCGATCGAACCATTGTGCTTCTTTTACTTGCTGAATCCGTGCATCAAAGAAATGGCCTGCATGGAGTGCGGCTTTTTCTTTTGCCCAACTCGGGTTATAGACTTCCTTCTCACCTGAGCCTGTAATTCGGTAGTATTTAATTCCCGTATTTAAGCGGATGCCAGACGGATGTAAGTAGGGACGGATGTATTCCCATTCGCGATCATAGCCGATATCCCGGTAATATTCCCGATAATCGGGATCTCCCGGATATCCTTCCTGCATACTCCATACTTGATTTGCGCATGCGGGGTCGCGGGCAAAGGCAGCAACTCCGTACTCAGTTTCGAGTGGAGCGTAGATTCCACGGCAAGGGGTAGGAGTAGCCTGTTTGACTGTGTGTTCATCGACGAGGACATAGTCAATCCCGCATTCCTTGGCGATTCTGTCTACCCCAGGGGTGTAACCGCATTCTGGTAGCCATAAGCCAGATGGCCGCCAGCCAAATGACTGTTCAAATGATCGAACCCCGACTTCAATTTGGGCCCGGATGGCTTCTTCCGTTTTAAGCAATGGCAAGTAACCATGGGTGGCACAGGAAGTAATCAGTTCTAGTTTTCCTAATTCCTTCATTTTCTTAAATGCTGATAGGAGGTTGCCATGATATCTGCGCATGAATTGTTGAATGTTTCGATATTGCACCGAATAAGCAGTTGCTAACTGGGTGAATGCTTCATCTTGTTCTCTTTCTTTCTCTGCATTTGCAAGTTTAATGGTTCTTTCTAATTCCTCGTCGTATCGTTCCATTAAGTCGGTATCCCCAAGCATGGCGAGTAGAGGGGGAGAAAGGGAGATAGTTAAACGGAAATCCACGCCATCCATTACTAATTGCTCCATTTTGAGCAGAAGTGGAATATAGCTCTCGCTAATCGCCTCAAATAACCAACGTTCTTCAAAGCATTTTTCGGTTCGATCGTGTTTGATATAAGGGAGATGAGCATGTAGTACGATTGAAAGATATCCGTCTACCAACGTGTTTTCCTCCTCTTCTTAGTCATAAAATGAGTAACTTCCAAAGCTTTCAAAATAATTCGGAGGTATCCTTTTTCCTTTTTCTACTGAAATCCGTGGAATAATGTATTCACCCCAAACTGCTGCAGTATTTCGGGGAGTTTGAATAACATTGGAACGGATGATGGGTTGGAATTTCCCATCATAAAACAGGCCATAGTCTGCTACATAATTACAGTCAGAATTCACATGATGGATATACCATTCATCAGCGTCATGATCAACTGGGATATCCCGAATAGAATTCGCATAATCGCCCAAAAAATCTAAGTGTGTGACATCGTATAAACGAAGCCATTTTTGCTGTTCATCATAAAAGGAACCAATATAATTGCTTAGAAAAGCACGACGTTCCCATGTGATCTCCCAGTAGCTGTATAAGGTAGTAGCATCACGAACAAGGAGAGTCATTTCATCACGACCATAATACCTAGGAAATGGATTCTCGTATTTCAAATAAATTTCCCCCATTGGCGCTTTTTTTTCAAACAAAATTTAGTATATCTTTAATAAAAGAGGTCTATACCCAACAATTGTTTAAAAACTCGATAAATGAATATATACAGTGTTTTGGTTTTTAGACAACCTCAAGGATTCATATACATAAACAAACGAAAGGGGAGTTGTGATGAAATATGGAGCAAAAGAAAGTCATGATTGGGGTTAAAGATATTATGAGAAAAATGGGTATTGGAAGGGATCGGGCCTATGAAATCATCAAAAGAGGAGAATTCCATACGATTAAAGTCGGAAGAAGGTACTTAACGCATGAAGATGTTTTTGATAAATGGCTTAAGGGTAATCGGGTAACAAAAAATTATAGAAACTATTAAATACTAGACAGATAGAGTTGGAAATTTGGCTCTATTCATATTGGTCACGTGTAATGGAGGGCAAATATGGCAACCATTAAACAAGATCCGAACACTAAAACCTGGTTTTTTATTTTTGATCATTATGAGAATGGAAAAAGAAAGCAAATCAAAAGAAGAGGTTTTAAAACAAAACGTGAAGCTAACGAGAAATTGGTTGAATTGCAAAAAGAGGTTCAGGATAACAAATATGTATCACCTAACCAAGAAACATTAGGTGGGTTTATGAAGCATTGGCTTGAACACGAGAGAAAGATGCAATGTGACTCAACCACTCACTATAACAATACCCTATATTACAAAAATCAAATTGCGCCTAGAATGGGATCAATTAAAATTCAAGACTTAAGTCCATTTTTGTGCCAAAAATTCATTCATGATATGCACGAGGATGGCTACGCATATAACACGATTGATCGAGTTGCTTCTTTGATTAAATTGGCGCTAGATCGTGCAGTTGTATATAAATTGATAAAAGAAAACCATATGCGAAAAGTTTGTATGCCTAAAAATGAAAGGATGGAAATGAAAGTATGGAATACGGATCAAGTTAATACTTTTTTAAACTTTACGAAAAATAGAAGGTTCTTTCCTGTATATGCACTTGCGTTATTAACTGGAATGAGACAAGGTGAAATTCTTGGATTAAGATGGAAGGATATCGATTTTGAAAAGAAGACAATAGCTATAAGACAAATTCTTACTCATTACGGTAAAAATTTAAAAAAGGGAGCTAAGACAAAAGCAGGAGAAAGAACAATATCTATACCAGATGCCTTAATTCCAATATTAAAGCAACACCGAAAATCATTTTTGGAATTAAAAATGAAATTAGGTAATCAATTTGAGGACTTAGATTTAGTTATTTTTAATCTTTCTAATGGTAAAACTGTTTATCCATCCAATTTGACCAAAAATTACCTTAAGGATGTAGAACGTTCTGGTTTACCTCGTATTCGATTTCATGATTTGCGCCATACTCATGCAACGATACTCATTGAACAGGGTGTGAACCCAAAAGTCATTCAAGAACGTTTAGGGCATAAAAAAATTCATGTTACATTAGATACCTATAGTCATGTGTTACCAAGTATGCAACAAGAAGCAGCGGATAAGTTGGATAATGTGATTTATATTTTATTTTAATAACGACAGTTTGGTCCGTGACTGATCTGTGACCAAAGAACTTATTAAGTACTGCAAAGCCCTGATAATAAGGGTTTTACTTAAACGAACATCCAATGTGGGGCTTTAGATGTGGGCTTGCTAAATGAACGATTAAGAGATCGAAATATTATCGCCGGTCGTGCATTAGGTGTACGTACAATTGAGCAGCTGTTGGAAGCGCCATTAGAGTCGGTAACGAAAACAGCTGAAGATTTAGGAATTAAACCGGGCATGAAGGGTAAAGATGCCATCCTTAAAATGTTATGAAATAGCCTCTCATGAACAAGAGGCTATTTTTCTTTTTCACACTAAATTAATCTCTATCCGTTTTTTCATAAACATAGAAGGCAAAAGGATAAGGATTTTTTTCATCTGTAATCCCTTTTTCATAGGAAACCTCTTGCCATGCGGAAAGATCAAGTGGTGGCATATAGGTATCTCCCTCAACATCCTGTTCAATTAAGGTAAGATACAGTCTGTCGGTGAAAGGAAGAAACTCCCGAATAATCTCAGCTCCGCCAATCACGCATAACTCTTCGTTCGAGGCAAGCTTGAGTGCATCTTCTACTGTATGAATGACGACACAACCTTCGGGTTGATAATCCTGCTGCCTGGTAAGGATGACATTGGTTCTGCCCGGTAAAGGTTTGCCAATTGATTCAAAGGTTTTACGGCCCATTAGGATCGGATGCTCCATAGTAACTCGTTTAAAATATTTGAGATCAGCAGGTAGATGCCAAGGAAGTTGATTATTCTTACCAATGACCCGATTTTGTGACATGGCAACGACTATGGAGATCATACAGCAACCTCTCCTTTAATATGTGGGTGTGGATCATAATTTGTTAACTGGAAATCTTCGAAAGTGAAATCGAAGATTGACTTGACCTCAGGATTGATTAACATGGTTGGCAGTGCCCTTGGTTCTCTTGTTAATTGAAGGTTCACCTGTTCCAGGTGATTTCTATAGATATGTGCGTCTCCGAAGGTGTGAACGAAATCTCCAAGCTTTAGATCACACACTTGGGCTACCATCATGGTTAGTAAAGCGTAAGATGCTATATTAAAAGGTACCCCAAGAAAAACATCGGCACTTCTTTGATAAAGCTGGCAGGAAAGTTTGCCATCTGCTACATAGAATTGGAATAGCGTATGACAAGGGCTTAACGCCATATCTGGAAGGTCAGAGACATTCCAGGCACTCACAATCAGGCGGCGTGAATCAGGATTTGCCTTAATCTGTTTAACCACCTCATCGATTTGATCAACGGTTTGACCATTTGGGCATTCCCAAGATCTCCACTGTTTGCCATAGACTGGACCAAGGTCACCGTCTGGCTTGGCCCACTCCCGCCAAATCGATACACCAACCTCTTCTAACTCGTTATTATTGGTAGAGCCTCGTAAGAACCACAATAGCTCATGGATAATTGCTTTAAGAAATAACTTTTTGGTTGTGACAAGTGGGAAGCCTTCTTCTAGATTAAATCTCATCTGATAACCAAAGGTGCTAATCGTTCCCGTACCTGTTCGATCTTCTTTTACTGTTCCGTTCTGTAAAATGTGTCGACATAAGTCAAGATATTGCTTCATCGTTTTCCTCCAAACACAGTTTTCGTTTAATAGTGACGTAGCTTTAGTTTGTTGATTTTTTCTCCCACTAGTAGATTTTTTTGTTTAGCACAAAATAATCAACATGAATAGATTTTTTCTTACGTGCACAAAGAGCATAGGTATGTTCAAATTTTACATAAAGGAGCAAAAAAATGAAAGCTGTCACTTTTCAAGGGGTTAAGGATGTTAAGGTAAAAGAGGTAGCTGATCCGAAAATTGAGAAAAAGGATGATATCATTGTTAAGATAACAAGTACGGCCATTTGTGGTTCAGATCTTCATTTAATCCATGGATTCGTTCCGAACATGCGGGAGGATTATATCATTGGTCATGAACCGATGGGGATTGTAGAGGAAGTTGGACCAGAGGTTACGAAGGTGAAAAAAGGTGATCGAGTGATCATCCCTTTCACGGTTTCATGCGGTCAGTGTTATTACTGTCAGCACGAATTAGAGAGTCAATGCGACAACTCGAATCCACATGGTGAAGCAGGTGGGTATTTTGGGTTTTCTGAAACCTTTGGAGGGTATGCGGGGGGGCAAGCGGAGTATTTGCGTGTACCTTATGCCAATTTTTCGTCCTTCCTTATTCCCGAGGATTCAGAGCTAGAAGATGAGAAGATTCTGTTCCTATCTGATATCATCCCCACAGCGTATTGGGGAGTAGATCATGCAGGAGTAAAGCCTGGTGATACGGTTATTGTTCTAGGGTGTGGGCCAGTTGGGTTGCTAGCTCAAAAATTTGCCTGGTTAAAAGGTGCAAAGAGGGTTATTGCGGTAGACTATATTGGGTATCGTTTAGAACATGCCAAAAAGGTCAATCACGTAGAAACAGTTGATTTTACAACGGAAGAGAATATAGGTAATCACCTAAAAGAAATGACCAAGGGCGGAGCAGATGTAGTCATTGATTGTGTAGGGATGGACGGAAAGATGACACCATTAGAGATCGTTGAAAGCGCATTGAAACTACAAGGAGGAACACTCGGTGCAATTAACATCTCTTCTCAGGCTGTTCGGAAGGGTGGGACGGTTCAGCTTGTTGGGGTTTATGGATCAAGATATAATTTCTTTCCTTTAGGTGATTTTTTTGCCCGAAATATTACATTGAAAATGGGTCAAGCTCCTGTGATTCATTACATGCCTGAATTATACCAAATGATTCGTGAGCAGAAGTTTGATCCAACAGACATTATCTCTCATCGATTGCCATTAGGTGAGGCTGAACATGCCTATGACATATTTGATAGAAAGCTGGACAACTGTATCAAGGTTGTGTTGAAGCCATAGGCATTCATAGTATTTGGTGAATAATGGGAACTGGTAAAAGCACATAATCAACAGTTGGGTTTGGAATATTACCACCTATAAATAGAGGGAGTGTGGTACCAATGAAGCTCAAGTGGCTACGTTCAGTCCTATTGGCTCTACTATGTCTTATTTTTCTACAGCCTTTTGATTTTGTAAGTGCTTCATCCGATGTTTCGCACCACTTCGGTTTTAAACGAAGTAAAAATGGCCAACTGGCCTCCATTAATGAAGAACGCTTTAAGGATATTGTGCAAAAATATGGTGCGATCTTTTTGGGGGACACAACCCAAAAGGAACTCTATCTAACATTCGATAATGGCTATGAGAATGGATATACTGAGGCTATATTGAATGTATTGAAGGAGAAAAGGGTTCCAGCCATCTTCTTTGTAACAGGTCATTATGTCAAGGATCAGCCGGAATTATTAAATCGCATGGTTAAAGAAGGTCATTTGATTGGTAATCATTCCTGGAGTCATCCAGATATGTCTTCCATATCACCCACTAGGATGAAAGAGGAGCTAACCAAAGTCAAGGATGAAGTGACCAAGGTGACGAATCAGAAAGAAATGCTATTCTTACGCACCCCACGAGGAATCTTCAGTGAAAGAACCTTGGCAGTAAGTAAAGATTTAGGGTATACCAATGTATTTTGGTCTGTAGCTTATAAGGATTGGGACACAAAAAGCCAGAAGGGCTGGCGCTATGCATATGACAGGGTAATGGAACAGCTTCACCCAGGTGCGGTGATTTTGTTACACGCTGTCTCGAAGGATAATGCTGAGGCACTAGGAAAAATCATAGATGATGCAAGAAAACAGGGCTATGAATTTAAAAGCTTAAACCAATTAACCAAAAAGAATTATTAGGCTCTTATCGTCAGGTAATAGCCTTTTTCTTTGTACAACTGTCTGGGCTATATAGCTTGCTTGATGCATAAAGTGAAAGGAGGGGGTGGAGTATGGCCTTAAAATATCGTAGAGCCATGAAACCATTTAGCTTTAAAACCGCCTTCTTCTTAGCGCTGCTAATTTTTTTCATCATATCTCTTCAAACATTTATATACATTGAAAGGCAATTGCAACCGGCCATTCTCAGTATTGCCTCTACGAAGGTGGAGCAATTGGCTGCAGATGCCATCAATGATGCGGTGAGTAAGAAGATTGCTGAAGGATCCGATTTTAAGGATTTAGTTTATTTCCAGAAGGATGGAGACGGAAAAATAAAGGCGGTTTTATTTAATTACAATGAGCAATCCCGTATTGTTGGGGAAGCAAACGATACCATAAGGGGGATTTTAAGTGCACTTTTCTGTTGAAATAAAAAGGTAGATATAATAGAATGGAATAAATTTCAATATCATTGTGAGGATGAAGAAGAGTAGGCATGATGGACATTTCAGAGAGCTGATGGATGGTGAAAATCAGTGTGAAAAACATGTTGAATGGGCTTCGGAGCAACCAAACCGAAATGGATAGTAGGCTTTGGCAGAGGGTCTCACTGTTAGAGGAGACAGGGTTATGATCGAAGTGTTTTCCTGACCCGTAGAAGTGCGTTTGTATTGATTACAACGAATAAAGGTGGCACCACGGCTTTTCGTCCTTTCATAAGGACGGAAGGCCTTTTTGGTGTTTTTTTGAAAGGGGGATACCTATGCCAGATGGTTGGTGGTGGTTATTATCAAGGATTCATTTAAAACGATGGAGGGATTTTAATGAGTAGCGTAATTTTTACAACGGATGATTTGCAGGTTCAGTGCCCTGAATGTGAAGGTCAAGGGAAGGTCATCCAACATGGAAGTACGATCCCTTGCACAAAGTGTGATGGGAAGGGTGTTATTTTAACCGGTTTAGGCCAAACCCTTCTGCATTTTGTTAAAAGTCATTTGTAGGGGAGTTTTTGGTAAACATGTATACGAGGTTAGCTGATTAGTGAAATCTATTGATAAACAAAGATTATTATTCAAGAAAACGTTTTTTTACCAATACATTAGGTGAAATTTACGTATTTAATGGAAAAATGATGATTTACATTAAATCGTACTGGGAGTATGATTCAATCTATCCATTAAATTTAAGATTTAACCTAAATCGCTGAGTTCCTTGTATAAGGAAACGGGGGAACCAATTGTGAGAAAGCTCCTTTTTTCTCATTGGGGTTAATCCTGTTTAGCACAGGTAGGGCTACTCTCAAGCCCGAATCCGTCAGCTAACCTCGTAAGCGTCTAGAGGGAGGGCAGATTAATCGTGCCATAAAGCACAGGTTTATTTAACTATGCTTATAGAAGCCACGAGGAGACTACTCCTTGGTGGCTTTTTATTATTCTATAAAATGGGTGCTAAAGATTTTGAACAAGATTTGTCCCATTTTGGAAAAGCTAAGCTTACGAAGGTAAAAAAGGGAGAGAAAAAACATGGAATATTCAGCTATAAAAAGGTGGCTAATTGGAAGACCGTTAAAGTCTGAGGAGGCTGGGGAACATAAACTAAATAAATTGAAAGCATTAGCCATCCTTTCTTCCGATGCCTTGTCATCTGTTGCCTATGGGACGGAACAAATTCTGATTGTGCTGATGACAGTAAGTGCAGCGGCACTCTGGTATTCTATTCCTATATCGATTGGAGTTCTAGTATTACTAACGGCATTGATTCTTTCTTATCGGCAAGTTATTTTTAGCTATCCTAAAGGTGGAGGAGCCTATATGGTGGCTAAAAGTAACTTAGGAATCAATTTTGGGTTAATAGCAGGTTCATCCTTGCTTATTGATTATATATTAACAGTAGCTGTTTCCGTATCGGCTGGAACGGATGCAATTACCTCAGCCTTTCCTTATTTGCACCAGCATACGGTACTCATTTCAGTTATCATGGTTATTTTAGTTACGGTTCTGAACTTACGTGGACTGACCGAATCAGCGGGCTTTCTAGCTTATCCTGTATACCTATTTGTATTTGCCTTGTTTATGCTAATCGTTACTGGTATTTATCACATTGTTACAGGAACCATTCCACATACTACGATAACTGGTATTGGAATGCATGTATCGGGGATTAGTTTGTTTCTTCTCCTTAAAGCTTTTTCATCGGGGTGCTCTGCATTGACTGGGGTTGAGGCCATTTCAAATGCAGTTCCTAACTTTAAGAAACCAGAAGATAAAAATGCAGCGAATACACTAGCCATGATGGGTGCATTACTAGGTATTTTGTTTACTGGAGTTTCCTTTTTAGCTTATTGGTATGGAATTGCACCGAAGGAAGCGGAAACTGTTGTGTCGCAAATTGCTGCAGAAACATTCGGGCGCAACTGGGCCTATTACTTTGTTCAGGGAACCACTGCATTGATCCTTGTCTTAGCAGCGAATACGGGGTTTTCTGCTTTTCCAATGCTTGCCTATAATTTGGCCCAAGATCGATTCATGCCCAATATGTTTATGGTAAGGGGCGACCGCTTAGGGTATTCTAACGGGATTATTACACTTAGTCTTTTATCGATAGTAGTCATTTTTATTTTTGAGGGGACAACAGAATTACTTATTCCTCTGTACGCTGTAGGGGTGTTTCTTCCCTTTACGCTTGCTCAAGTAGGGATGATGATAAAATGGGCAAAGGAAAAGCCAACGGGTTGGGTTCCAAAGTTTATCGTAAACACGATAGGAGCTTTAATCACTTTTACTGTTCTAGCTATTTTCTTCATTACAAAATTCAGTCAGGTTTGGTACTCGTTACTATTCCTACCCATTTGTGTTTACATTTGTTTGCAAATTCGTTTGCATTATAAAGCTCTAGGAGAGCAGTTAAAGATTGATGTGACAAAGGAATTTAATCATGAAGTAACGGGTAATGTGGTGATCGTCCCGATTTCCGGTATTTCCAGAAGTGTGGAAAAGACCCTTGTTTACGCAAAGTCAATAACTAAGAATGTGATTGCTGTTTATATTGCTTTCAAAGATGAGGATATTGCCATGATGGAGGAAAAATGGGAGAAGTGGAACACGGGGGTTCGTTTAATTACAATAAAATCACGATATCGGAGTATTATAAACCCGATCTTAAAACTAATTGATACAGTTAACCAAAAGACAATGAACGATGGTGGAATGGTGACGGTTCTGATACCGGATTTTATTACGAAGAAACTGTGGCACCGTGCTCTACATAATCAAACAGCTCTTCTCCTCCGGGCTCATTTGCTACAAAATAAAAATGTGATTGTTTCAACAGTCCCTTTTCGTTTGAAGAAATAAGAAATGGTTATGTAAAGGAGCCGATGGGCTCCTTTACTATTGAAATGAACATAGTTAAATAGTCCTAACGTATTTTGAGGGTAATCCTCATTGGTTTGGTAAAATAGTCCTATATTTATTGGCTATTCCATGCTAAAATTAATTCAACAGCGGTTAACTATTTTTGATAGGGGATAGATCGTTATGAATAGAAAACGCAGAGAATTGATTGAACACTTAGAAAAGACGATTAGAAATGGTGCATGGTCCCCACAAATTGAGATAAGCGTAAGGAAAATAATTGAAATGATTAAGCTCAAAGAGGCAGAACAATATGGTGCTTCAACAGTAGAGAGAAGTTAAATTTGCATCTAAGTGCATATACTTTGTTAGCGCAGTAGTTTGTTCATTATGTTAAATAGACTCTATTATATAATTGTTCCACCACTAGCTTTCGTATGAAGGAAAAAGTTTATTTTTCGCTTTCGTTAGTATTCAATGAACAAATCATTCGTGGCAGTATATGTTGAACAATATATTGGTAAAAATTTTGTAAGGCTTCGGTACTTGGTGATTGTCCACTTAAATCAGTTTTCATTTCAACATCCATTCTCGCATCCCTCCCATACTAGACTCTATGCAGAAGGAGGCTTGTCTCATATCTGCCTTGTCATAAGGATCCCAATTCGCCCATATCTTGTAATAAAAACATGCCAAGGAATTGATTTGTTATGAGAGTGGGTATTTATGGAAGAGTATCGACAGAAGAGCAGGCAAAAGAGGGGTATTCCATTGCTGCACAAAAAGAAAAGCTAACTGCATACGCGCAATCCCAAGATTGGGAGATTTGCGATTATTATATTGATGAAGGCATAAGTGCTAAAGACACGGACAGGCCAGAACTGCAACGACTTCTAAGTGATGTAAAAGAAGAAAAAATAGAGGTAGTCCTTGTTTATAAGCTGGATCGATTAACTCGTTCTGTTCTAGATCTTTATCGACTTCTTCAGGAATTTGAACAGTATCATGTTAAATTCAAAAGCGCCACTGAAGTTTATGATACAACAACAGCTATAGGGCGATTATTTATCACCTTAGTTGCCGCATTAGCCCAATGGGAACGTGAAAATCTCGCTGAGCGTGTTAAATTTGGACAAGAACAGATGGTATATGAACAGCAAAGGCCGGGGGGAAGAGCTCCTTTTGGCTTTGAAACCTTCAATGGGACCTTGGTGATTAATGAGCAAGAGGCCCCTACTGTGAACCTGATTTTCCAAAAATATATAGATGGGGCAGGTTTTGATGGTATTGCGATTGAATTGAATAACCTTAATATTTGGACCAAAAAAGGTAATGAGTGGAATAAAACTGGCGTAAAACGAATTTTAGAAAATCCGGTTTATTACGGAGCTTTAAGATGGAATTATGCAAAGGGAGGCCACAAAGTAAATACATCAGATGAGTGGATTATCTTAGAAGATGTTTATCCCGCAATCATTGAAAAAAATACTTTTCTTAAAGCAAAGCAGGTTATGGAGTCTAGATCATTAAAGCATCCAAGAGAACTAGCTTCTGACTTTATTTTTTCTGGGAGCTTAAGATGCTACCGCTGTGGGGGATCGTTATCTGGGAAGACAATGAGGGTTGGTAGAGGTTCGTTTGAGAAAAAATACTACATCTGCAAAAATACAAAGATGAAAAAATGTCATCTTCCACTTATTCGTGAAGATTATCTTGAATTGGTATTTTTGGATCATATTCTTGAATTAAAGGATGAAAGGCAAGCTACCTTGGCTTTGAAAACAAGGCATTTAGTGGATAACCATGTTGATAAGAAGGCATTAGAGATGCAACTTCTGAAGCTAGGGGACAAAAGGAAAAGGTGGCAGTTACTGTTTGCAGAGGGTTTAATAGAATTGAACGAGTTTAGAGAAAGAATTCAAGAGGATCGGAATAAAGAAAATCAGCTTAAGTCCCAACTAAATAAATGGGATGAAAAGCCATCTTTGACACATGATCAGATATTAAAGCTACTACAGGATATAGCCTTAGTCTGGAAGTTTGCAAAACGAGATGAGAAAAAACAATTGGTTTTTTTATTAGTAGGTGAGATTACAGTAGATTTAGAGGGTGCTCTGAAATCAAAGAGAGAGAAGAATCAAGTGATAATTAAATCAGTGGTGTTTAAGTAATGAGGAATCGTCATGGGTTCCTTTATTTTTATTTATCCCTATGGTATCGGTAGCTGAAGCGACAGCAAGGGTAAGTAATGCTTTGAAGGAATTAGAGGCGGTTCCATTGGTTATTCCTCTTGGGCAAGCTTTAAATAGTAGTATCTTTGCTATGCTTGG
>DATFAS010000132.1:0-4915 GCA_035254305.1 Bacillota bacterium | reverse complement strand
CAATATTCATACAGAGCAGGAAAAATTCCAAGAAAGTGACTATTTTAGGGAAAAATCGAGAGAGCGATATAAAATAGAAGCCAAAAATAGCGAATTAAAACATGGACACGGGTATGATGTTGCGGAATCCTCGGGTCTTATTGGCATGGAATTACAAGGGGCAATGGCAATCTTCGCCGTAAATTTAAAAAGGATATTGACACTAATGAGTTAAAAAACGGGATACACTCGGGGTGAAAGAAAAGACGGCTCTCCATTCAAAAGAAGTTGAATGAGAGTCGTCTTTTTTATTAAGCCATCCTAGTTACATGAAAAATTGTCAGTTTTTCAGTGCCCTCGTTCAATACAGAGATCATCTCCTTAAGGCTGCCTAGACTTTTTTAAAATGTCCTTTACAAAGGGTACACTTTATAGAGGGTTGGTCAATGTTTTTCTTCAGACAGTCGTTACAGATCAGGGGAACTTGTTGATTTCGTTTCGTTCTGTTCATATAGATAAACGCACTCACTCGAGTGAAAGAACGATTATCCTTCTTACGACCACATGTTTCACAAATTTTCATTTCTTTCACCAGCTAATGATAACTAGGTTCCTTTGTTGTAATTAAATTTTCATCCATCGTTAGATAAGTCTCTATAGTTGGGTTTATCCTTAAATAAGGTCGAAGCTTCTGGTAATTCACTCTTCGAAGGAGATCCTCCTCAAGAACAGGCAATTTTCCTTCTGAATCCACATAATCATCAACAGCCTGTTGTATACAGTCAACTTGCATAGCAATATTTTGGTCCGTAAAAATTTCGTAGGTTTCCTTCGACATATAGAAGGTTTGGCGTGGCATTGCAGCTAGAAAAGGAAGGAGCAGCGAATAATCCATTTCATTGTTTTCTCCAACGAGAACACTAAGTGGAACACCCTTCGGCTTCTCATGAGCAAATTTAGAAATCGCCAGCTTTAATTCCTCTATAGAAACATCACGTATCAATACTTGAATCGTAGCATGCGGTTTATGATCTTGACCTCCAAACCATTTCTTCAGAAAGGTAAACACGGAAAACCACCCCCTACTTACCTTAATTATACCACACTAGAACTACCTAAATTCTCCAAATTAATGACATTTATTGTTGGAGCCTGACAGCTAAAATCATGACAAATATAAGCGGTAGCTTTTCCATCAATAGCATGGTGTTCAGCTATATATGGAGCTAACTGCTCAAGCTCGCTATCCCCAGGTTGCTTTAACAATATAACCGCAAATGGTAAGAATTGTTGATGGAGAGTCTTCATCATCTCTTTCATGCCTTTGTCCATAGGATCACCAACAAGCACAATCTCAGTAGGTGGGCAGATTGCAAAAAGCATAGCCGTTAGAAAATAAGAATATCCTGGCGGATAGTGAGTAACCAGCCCAGCAAATGTCTCTAATTGACGTTCTGCCAATGACTCAAGTTCTGCCTTTCCAGTAAGTCGAGCTAATCTCAATAGATTTAGGGCTGCAACAGAATTGCCGGATGGCATAGCGCCATCATAGACTTCTTTCGGTCGGGTAATTAAAGACTCTGCATCCTCTCCATTAAAAAATAGCCCATTATTTTCTTGGTCCCAAAACAAACGCATCATATCTTCATTTAATTGAATCGCCTTGCTTAGATACTGGGATTCAAGGGTTACTTCGTATAGTTCGATAAGCCCCCAAATAAGAAAAGCATAATCATCAAGGTACCCTAGGAAATCCGCATGTCCATCCCTGTAACGTGCAAGCAGCCTACCATCCTCACGAACCAGCTTATCCATCATGAAGTGAACCGCACGCTTAGCCATTTGCTCCCATTTCTTGTCACGAAGTACTCGGGCACCTATTGCTAAAGCAGCAACCATTAATCCATTCCAAGAAGTCAAAATTTTGTCATCCTTATGGGGATGGATTCTTTTCTCTCGTTCTACAAAAAGTTTATCACGCATCTGAGCAAGCCTCTGATCCCATTCCTCTTCAGTAATTTTCATCCCGGCCAAAAATTTCTGCGGATCCTGATGAATGAGATTCAGAATATTTTCACCCTCGAAGTTCCCTGATTTCGTCACATCATAGTAATCGCAAAAAAGCTCCCCTTCTTTATCTCCAAGAATCTGTTTAATTTCTTCCAAGGTCCAGACATAGAATTTCCCCTCTATTCCCTCTGAGTCTGCATCTTCGGCACAATAGAATCCACCTTCTGGAGAAGTCATATCTCGTTCGATATAAGTGTAGATCTCTTCGGGTATGCGTTTATATAAGGGATTGCCCGTTAGTTGATAAGCCTCTAGATAAGCGATGGCTAGAAGCGCATTATCATACAACATCTTCTCAAAGTGCGGCACTAGCCACTCTCGATCCACTGAATATCTAGAAAACCCATACCCAAGGTGGTCATATATTCCCCCTCGACACATGGCATCCAGTGTTGTTTCCACCATATGCATGGCTTGCTTATCATCTGTAACCTTATAATAGCGAAGTAGAAAATAAAGATTATGAGGAGAAGGAAACTTCGGAGCTTCACCAAAGCCGCCATACACCCCGTCAAAACTTTCCCGGTAAATGGAGAAAGCTTCATCCATAACTTTCATCGAAATAGCTCCATCTTTTGGTGCAACGACTTGGTCCTGGATCTGAACGGCCTGCACTACCTTCTCTGCTGTCTCAATGATCTTAACTTGTTCTTTCTCCCACTTCTCTGCAATCTGAGAGAGGATATCCATCATCCCAGGTCGGCCATATTTACTATATTTCGGATAATAAGTACCAGCAAAGAAGGGCTTCTTATCTGGCGTAATGAGTACGGTCAAAGGCCATCCCCCTTGTCCAGTCATTCGCTGACAAACATTCATATAGATGTGGTCAAGATCTGGACGTTCTTCACGATCCACTTTTATGGAAACATAATGTTTATTAAGTAAACTAGCAACCTCTTCATCTTCAAATGATTCCCGTTCCATGACATGACACCAATGGCATGTGCATTCACGAACCTATTCAGCTGTACCCAATAGATAAGAAAATGGGTTTATTTTCTCGTTTCGCTTTAGTAAATGCTTCTTCACTCCAAGGGAACCATTCTACAGGATTATAAGCATGCTGTAATAAATATGGAGATTTTTCGGCGATTAATCTATTGGGTTTCTGATTAGTATTCATGGGCACCACCTCCTTTTAATGGCATAAGTACTTAGTATATTTTTACCATCAAAGTGGTGTCTATGCAATTAACGGTACATACTTACTTTGACATACATTAAGCCCTTATAGAAAATTTATCTCAAGCTCTGGCTCATTCTCACCAATCCTTTTTCCATACCACACTATCCAGTAGAGTTTTATAAAGTTTATTTCTATCCTCAACATCTTCAATCTTATCAATATTTTCCGAGAAAAATGTAATAGCGTGCAATCGTTCCTCATCACTGATCTGTTCTTGAGATTTTAGTTGCTTTTCCAATATCATAATCTCATGCTCTGTTTCACTAATTTTATCTTCCCATTTTTTTCTTCTCTTTAAGTATTCTTCTCGACTATAGTCACCTAAGTCGTAAGAATCTTGGACTCTTTCAAATGTTGCTTGGTACTTTGACAATTCTTTGTATTTGGACTGAAGTTGTTTTGTGATAAACTCCATATCCCTATTATTTTCACCTTGCAATTTTGCAAGAATATCCTCCTTATATTGGATAATGGCGTCTTTTATTGCATCTCGTATAGGGTCTAAGATCCCTCCCCTGTTGATACATCTATTCCCCTTATCATCAAAATATTGACAAGGCTTGATGGTATCTCTAGAACCTTTCCTACGTTGAACCTGCGAAGTATGATTACAAACGCCGCACCGTAATATCCCTGTAAACTCCCCTTTAGACGTTCTAGCAGCTGTAGGTAATTTTGACCTTTTATGAATAAGTATTTGTATTCTATCAAATTCTTCTTGTGTAATTATCGCTTCATGGCAATTCTCTACTACAATCCATTCTTCCTTTGGTAACCTTCTGTAATCTTCGGAAGATGGCCTTTTTATTTTATGCCCATCCCCTCTTTGCTTGTTGCTAATTATTTTCCCTAGATATGTTTCATTCTGTAGAATTCTATATATGCTAACATTACTCCAAAATTTCCCATGCCTTGTTTTTATTCCTTTCTTATTTAAATCCCATGCAATAGAATGCGGGCTTTCTCCTTCTAAAGCCTGTTCGATAATATACCTATAAACAGCTTTTTCATCATCATTCACAACTAAGCCTTTTTCATTATATTTGTCTTTGTATCTCTCATAACTATAACCAAATGGTGCTGTACCATTTGTCCAGTTTCCTAACCTTGCACCAATTTTCTTCCCTTGCCTTAGTCGTTTAGTTATCATTTTATATTCTTGCCTAGCTAATAATCCTTGAAAATCTGCGTAGGTATCATCAATATCATTATTGAGATCATATACTTTATTCGGTGTTATGATTAGTGTATTAGCCTTTCTAAATATCTTTTTGATTTTATCCTGCTGTCCCATATCTCCTCTAGACAATCTATCGTAGTCCATTATTAGCACGGCATCATATATTTCCGCTTCCACATCTTCTAATAACTTCTGCATAGATGGTCTTAACTCTATACTATCTGAACTTCCTATTTCCTTATATTCTATAAATTTCCAATTGTTATTTTTACATAAATCTGTAAGAGCAGTTTGATGTTTAACTAAGTCCTCCTCCTCCCCTCGACTTTTTCTCAAGTAAATCGCCACATAGCGTATATTGTAATTTTTCTCTAAAGCCATGACCATTTTAAGTCCCTCCCTTATATTGAACACATGGTAGAATTAAGTTCACAACATTTCAAGTTGAAAGATTCAATCCCTATTCCGTTTAATAACTTGAAAATTTTCTTGTTTGC